>NZ_JAQFWV010000080.1:0-13397 GCF_056175805.1 Halohasta sp. A2
GTGAGTGTAATCTCGATTGGGGACTCTTTCATTCTAGCACCGAAACAGTCCCCTTCCTCTAACGTATCAACTGCTACTTCGTTGCGGTGAGTGTTGGCTTGGTTCTAAACGATCCTGAGACGCGACCCAAACATTAGATACCCATCACCACGTTCTATAATATCTGAGCTGTAATCTTCATGCGTCAAAATCTCATGATTAGTTGGATCATATGCAATGTCTGTTGGAGAGTTTTCAGAACGGGGATGGATGAGTCGCTTAGGCGTCCCGGTGATCTCTTCAGCACGATTCATTCGTTCGCTTGGAGAATATAAAATCGGATCCCATGGCTCTTTTTGGTATGGTATTGGGTTTCCGATTAGCGGATATTGTTCCTCTGGTTCTCCAGGGAACATTATTGGAGCAATATCACTTTTGTCAAATATATTATAAAGAATATCTGTTGTAAATCCACCAGCTCGGCGAATATATCGTGCACCAGTTTCGATTCTTGTCCATCCCATTACATCTTGTATCACTTTCGGATTCCGGACACAGGTTGTATAATTGGTAGCAGCTGTTGCTCGAAGTCCACGTAGTGTGATATTCTCTGGATCAACACCTTTTGCGTTCTCAGCAGCTTCTTTCACCAACTTGTTCATTGTTGGCTGAGTAATCTCCAAACAATCATTATTCTCAAAAAACAACATAATCACAGCAGTCAAGCGGCGTGAATAACCAAAGGGGACACGCCGTGCACTCCGTTCATATTTTGGCTGCCACCGCTCTTGGTATAGGATTTCTAACGGATCACGATTTTCATCTCTCTTGTCACCTTCACCATCATTTTCAATATTATCATCGTCTGCCGAAAAATTCTCTAAGAGAATATCAACATGGTCCTCAAGTTCATCAGTCGAATCTATATTTTCTTCTTTATCTATGATTTCTACAATATCATCACGTACACTATCATCGTCCTCAGCAGCCTTTTGTTTTGCTGCAATCCAGCAGTTCATACACCCACACGGATCGTGACGTGGTATTGCTATTTCCCCCCGCCGCCAATCAATCCAAGCCTCTCGAACGTGTTGGATTTCACCCGTTCGAAGTCCAAGTCGACCAGCAAGGAGAATGATATAGGCTGCCTTGAGACACCGATCTGGATTATCTATCTCAAAAGCACCACGGTAGAGCCGAACAAATGTAGGCTGTCGTAGTGCTTCGTCCGATGACCTCTCTGTCTCTAACATGAAATATCTCTCCAAACTCATCGCTTATGAAATACATGCATCCGGACTGCGCGCGAGACCGTTATTTCCCAAAGATTTATATATCAAATATGGAGTTGATTTTGCTCATGGGCGGACAGCCCATATTTTGCAAATTATTTTGTTATATATGAAACTATTAGATTAGAAAATTAAATTTTAAAGTTCGAATATTATGTATACTGGTGGTCGAATTTAAAAAATATTATAACTAATAAGTCGTTATCCATTTGCAGAAAATGAGATTGAACAAGACAGACAAAATGATTCTTGTTAAATTGAGAGAAGGTCGATGTTCACCAAGATACTTGTCAAAAGAATTGGAAAAAAGTCAGCCTTATATTAATCAACGTCTTAAAAAACTTAAAAATTTGAACTATGTGGTCAAAATAGATAGAGGACTATATGCACATAGTAAACGACCAACGGAAACATTGGATGTAGAAAAGATGCATGAAGAATTGACAAATGAAGAAATTCTACACCTGACAGATGAGATAAGAAAAAACCAATCTCCAAATGATAATAAGACTCAATTTATTAGTCAAAAAGTATCAGAATATGTGAAAATGGTGATTAGAAATGAAATTCCGAGAAGCAATACTGCTCAAAAGGTGATGTTTGACGCAGTACTCACATTAGATAAAAAGGGAAAACTCTCTCGTAATGAATTGGAACAAGAACTTTATTCAAAGTATCCTGACGCTTATGAGACGTCGGAATCCCTTTGGGAATCAACTATGGGACGCATATATAAAGAGGTTCCAGGTGTGACGAGAACAAATGATGGGTTATATGATTTTGATGAAGATGAGATTGACATGAATGAGGAGCAATCACTGGATCAGTGGTCGAAATAAACATATTGTGTTCCAGTCTCGGTGAGAATGAGTTTCTGACTCAAACATGTGAAACTTCTCACCAAATGGCAATCGAACTTTGAGAATCCAGTTACTTTCAGCAGCTTGGATAGACACTGACCGGAACAGTTGCATATTCATCCCCCTCTGCGTCGACGAATTGATCAAGTGATCCGCTCCACGCTGGGTCAGGATCTTGTCCCACCGCTTTGGTAAACAGACGTGCCCAGACTGGTCCGTGGTCAAGACGCTCACTGTCTTCTGGGGCGACCTCAAATAGCGAGGTACTACAGACGACGACAGTTAGCATCTGAGACCGAGATATTGCGACGAGCAATCGTTGGGGGTTGAGGATGAATCGCTCTTCGCTGCGGGCGAACTCAGGGTCCGAGACGGTCCCGCATACAGCGATGATGTCACGTTCGCCGCCTTGGTATTTTTCAACTGTGTTCGTGGTTACTTCCTCCGAGAGAATCCCTTCGAGAACACCACGTTGGGCGTTATGTGGCGTAACAACGCCCAAGCTAGGTGAACCACTCAGATCGTAGTGTGGTTCGTCTTCAGACAGTCCGTCTCGTCCATCTGACCTGCTGTCTGGTATCTCTGCAGGCCCCTCGGCGAGGGGCGCTGCCGCGCCCCCATCTGGCCGGGCGGTCGGTGAGACTGCTGTGATCGCATTACTAATCGACTTGACGAGCCTCGCCTCGATGGGGTTGACCATTTGATATCCTCGGTCGTCATAACAGACGAACACCAATGAAGCGGTAGATCCAAAGACGGCTTCCAGTCCTTCAGTCGGAGCACTGTAGCTCGTCGGAGGTAGTGGTCGCGGTTCTGCAGCGGTAAGCGTGATGCCATCCTGATGGTACTGGAATTCAGTGAGCAACGTCGCCAGCTCATCACCGAAGCGGTATGATTCTGAGAGTTGCTCAACCTGAATCGGTTTATTATCTGCTTCGCGGGTCACTGTTGATCACCCCGATTAGTCGCTTGCTTTGTCCTTGGCTCTGGCTCTGGTTCTAAGTCTGAGTCTGATGAACCATCAAACTCTGAGAGTTGTGCTTGGTGGATACCCCCGTCAGTCGACATATTTTCACCCGTTCGCTCCCCCGATACGGTTTGATTTATCCAGTGGACGTACTCCAGAGCCGAGAGATACGCTTTGGTATCTATGAGTGGCTCCCGAAGTGTTTCGTCCCAGTCCGTTTCGGTCACGGTAGGCAGCTGGCGGTGGTCGCCGACGAGAAGTGTCTGTCCCTCTGGTTTGAGAACGCTCCCCGCCAGTAACAACTGTGGGATGTCGAGCATGCTGGCTTCATCCACACAGACGACATCAGCCAGTCCCTCAGTGTGCCGCATCGCTGCCGGTGCTGTATCACCATCGATGCTTGACAGCGTCTCGGCGATTATTCCCAGCGTTCGATACAACGTTGATGGCGTTGTAAACAGAAGACACTGCTCGGCGTTGTCTGTGGAACCACACACCTCGCTGGCTAGGTTTGTGATCAATTCCTTGCCGTCGGTGCTGTGATAATTCGCGTAGCTCACCTCGACGTAGTCTGTGGTTGCGTCGGCTCGGTCCTCTTCGGATGGGGGAGTTGTCGGGAGGACGCGAACGAGTTGGAGATCGGACAATCCGTTTGTTGCACGACGCCAGTCTTCGAGGCTCTCTGCGGTACCGTCGAGTACTGCATCTACGGCCTCGTGTGACGGTGCTACCACGACACCGACAAACGATTGATTGTGCTGTTGGCGTGCGTGGGCTCTGGCAAGCAGGGCTGGCGCAGTTGCTCCGCTGGTCTTGCCTGTTCCCGGCGGCCCCTGTAGCGGGACGAGTGGCCGGTCAACGGCCTCGATGAATGATTGCTGATTCTCGTTGGGTTCAAGACAACCGTCAGCAGCATCCAGTGTATCGAGGAATGACTCAATAGCGTCAGGATCCGCTACCATCGCAGGCTGCTGGTTGCCGGTCCGGCGGATTACCTGAAGGTGCTGCCAGAGAGCGTTCTGCTCGACAGTGTCGGGCTTCAGCGCACGGTCCGCCTTCGGTGCGCCAAAGTCGTCAATCATCGGGTCTAGCATGTATACCTCTCCGTCGTCGATCCACACTGGCTCGCGGTCAGCGACATATCCAGGCCGCTGGTCGACTGGTTCCTGTGGGTCCGAGACGTTACTTCCGACAGGACAATTCCACCCACAGTGGTCGACCCGGAATTCGCTACCATTGCGTTGGAAGCGATGCGGGAACGTAGTCAGGGATATCGTCCCTGTCTGGGTGTCAATATCCTCGACGAGCACCGGGGGTGAATGCTTGATCGCTTCGGGGTCGTCGACAGTGAGTTGAACCTCAGTGTCGGCTCTTTGGTTCGGCGAAGAGCCAGTTGACAGGTCGGAGTTCTCTGTAGCTGATTGGGTCAGTGATGCTGCCGATTGAATTCGTGTGAGAAGACGCCAACTGCCACCTCCAGGACCATCACCGCTGCGAAGGCGTACCTGACGGGCGACCTGTGAGGCCGTGTCGTCGTCTTCAAATAGCAGGTCAAAGGCGAGTTCACCCTCAATCGTAACTGAGCCATCATCCTGCTCTTCTATGTCTGTACACCGAATCGGAATAGAGCGACCGCTGCGAGCTCGCTTTCGGAGCGGCTGCCGGTAGTGGGTGAGCGTTCTGTCGCGCTTGGCACCAAACTCCATGCGAAGATAGTCACGTGCTGCTTCAGTCAGGCGAGTAACCGGCAACTCGAACTCGGCGAGGCGCGTAGCGTCAAGTGGTTCCTTCGGATGGTAGGCATCCTTGTACGGAATTGACTCGACTAATCGCATGAGTGCGTAGCTGAGCCGTTCGACAAGATATTCGACATCAGTTCGCTTAAGTGGCTCCGATTGTCCCCGAGTTCGGTAGTAGAACTGATTGATTTCTTGTCTGTAGAGCACTTTGTCATCGTCGTCGAGTGCCCATTCATCGACAATGTCGGGAGTAAGTCGAGGTGTGTTGTCATCCGGATGAGCAGGAGTCACTGCCCAAATGTATTCCAGCGGGAACTGTCCGCCTGACCGTTTTCGGATTGGATACCAGCCGTCAGGATCTGGGTTATCGACATCCGCGACCTCAGCGGTTGGCCCCTCGCCGAGGGGACCCTTCGAGAGGTTCAGTCTGATACCTGGCTCGTCATTGAGATAGGCCACCTGCTGGTTGAGAAATTGTTCACGGAAGATAGCCCGGAGCGGCGGGTTATCACCCCGTCCATCCAGAGGGTCGAACGACTCGACTGTCCATGTCGGAATGAATTGTTCGGTAACGGTGAGCAGGCCCTGGGAAGCATGGGTGAGCGCGAAGTGCTCGTTGAGGATCGGTTGGACCGGCGATATCAGTGACTGGTCGGGATTGGTGTGGCCGTCTGGATCGAGACTGCACAGAGCACGCATGGCGCGGGCCTGATCGAGCGTTTCAGCGTGGCGGTCCAGGCCCTCGGCGAGGGCCTCTGTTTCGTACTCACTGTAAGTGTAACTGTGAATGACTGACTCCTCGGGATCTCCAAGTTCGGCCCCAACCGTCTCGATTGTCTCAAAGAGCTGGTCAAGAAACCGGTCAAACAGCGCAGCTTCCACGTTAGTCGCGATATCGGAATCGTCTGGGACGGCATCGATTACCTCCCCAATGGTGATGTACTCGTCATGGTTTTCAGCATAGACGCAGGCACCTAGTGAGGCAATCCGATTTATTTCGGTGTCTGGGCGGACAAACAGTGCGACATGAATCAACTCGCCGGGCTTGGCTCCGTCTATATTGCTCCAGTTTTTAAGCCGGTCGTCCGGGAGCGGAATCCAGTCCTTCCTAGGGAGTGCGGGTGGGCGTGTGTACGAAGGGTATTCAGGGTCAATCTCTCCACGTAGGGCTTGAGCCCGCTGGATAATTTCGAACACAGAACATGGCAGTACTTCTTCGAGTTTTCGGCGTTGGTCTGTCGGAAGATCAACTGTCGGTGGATCATCCGTAGGATGGTGGCCATCCTGATGTGGCAGCAACTCCGACAGTTCGCAGATGTTCATTACGCCCACATCATGGAGTGAACGCTGGACGTTCGGGCCGAGGCCCAACAGAGCGAGACTGGCTGGTGATGTGGGGTCTTCGACCGCACGGGTTGCGCAGGCTTCGCGGTAGGCGCAGTTGTTACAGACTGGATCAAGTCTGAATGGGAGGGCCTCAAGATCTTCAGTGAGTATGTCATCGATGGGGCCATCGGCAGCAAGGAGACGTGTAACGAAGAGTTCCCATTCCGGTCGAGAGAACGTCGGGATGTCGACCGGGTCTAACGGATCACCGGGCGTGGCGGCTGTCTGCTGTGTGAGGATGCTTGTCTGAATGCGGCAGGGTGGTGTCGAACCCTCGCCGAGGGTCTGCTCAAGAAGTGCACTGTAGATCGCCACCTGGACACGGTGGGATGGCTTTTGTTCGCTTGCGTTCTTGATCTCTATTACACGCGCGTCGACCGAATTAGCAGAGGTCGTCGGTGACTGTGGAGGTTGTGCGGTCGGTGACTCGGAAGTATCATTTACGACTGGTTGGGTGTCAGTATCAGTTGGGCTCTCGGTAGTTGCAGTCGGTTCTTTCCTACCGGCAGGACCGTACTGTTGTGGTACCTCTGTTGTGGGCCTGAGGACGAGACAGTCAACTTCGCCCCAGACATCTTGATCGCCAAGTTGGCCACCAAGTGGTGCCTGATAACAGAGGATATACGAGGAGCCGTCGGGATCGGTAGAGAGGGCCGCGGCAGCTTCGATAGCAGCGTGGAGTTGGTCGGTGCGGCCCCTCGCCGAGTCGGCCCAGGTCTCATCGACGGTGATGTCCGGAACGTTCGTTTTCGTACGGTCGTCGAGTTGTGGCCCGATGACTTTGGTTGCGTTCGTAGCGAGTGCTTCGACTTGTCGTGCTTCGAATTCTTGGCCATTGCCAAGAAGTGCGATATTCATGAGGCCGAAGGCTTCCTTCCAGTCTCGGGCATTAGGTTCGTCTCCAGGTTCAGTGCGCTGTTTGAGATAGCGCGGACAGCGGTTGTGTTCGACGAACTGGGCGATACCGCTCGGGTCCAGTGGTTCGTCGGCCGACTGGTCTGATGATAATGCCTCTGTAGGTCCAGTAGGTGCTGAATCATCATCAGACATCGTTCCACTTCCCAATTAACAGGTATTTGGTGGCTAGCTGATATTTTGCCTCGAATACTGTTGGTACATAGGATTGGTGATCACTGATATTTTGGATATCATAATCAAATAATACTTTGAATATCGTACTCGTGCCGGTATTTTGAAGTCCGGTGTGATTGGATAGTTTCATTGCTGGTAGTGCCAGCACAGTCGAGGGGTGTTGTCGCACCCCCGACGTTTCAACGTCGTCCTGTGCTCAATAACCAGTAGTATCGACTGCAACTTAATTGTTTGCACATTCTCAAACGTTTGCAATTGAACGAACTATTGGTCTCTCTTTGAATCCACAGACTCATTTGTCATGTGTAATAATCAGACATCATGGGCCGAACGCGAGCATTGCTAACAGAAAAAGAAAGGGAATGGTTAGCTTCAGACGCTAATGAAGCTGGTTCTCGAAAGTACCAAGTTATTTCAGAGGTTCGAAACCGGATAAATGACGAGTTAGTCAAAGATATTGACACACTTGCCGAACACCATCCAGAATTGCTGAATGAGCTTCAGCAAGTTGCTTGTAACAGTGAATAAATAGTTCATTGCTAAAGTTGGGTAGAATTTGCTCATCGTGTGAGTAGATAACAAGGTCGGCCTATATTTGCACGTTTGTATGTTAACGTGCAAAAATTTGGCTCTGAGACGAGAATAGCCCTTGTTGAGGACCTCTATCAACAGCAATAAGTGCATGATACTCATGAGTAACACGCAATGCGAACCGAACGGAACAAAGATAGCTCCTGGAACGTCTGGCTCTCACGCAGCGAATACGAAGTACTGCCGCGGGAAGCCGAGACCTTCGAGCAAGAAGTGGCTATCCGGCTAATGGGCGATTGCGGACTCCGTGTCCAGGAAGTCCTCGATGTCTAGCCCAAGCACGTCTCCAGAATGAGCGATGGCAAGCACTTCGAGCTGAAAGTAGTCGGTGGAAAGGACACCACCGGTGAGTACTCCGGGGGTAAGTACCGCGAGACATGGCTTCCACGGGATGTCGAGGCAACGATCAACCGCTACATCCAGCAGGCAGGGATTGACGACGAGGATCGTTTAGTGCTGAAAGCCAAGCGAACCGTCCAGTACTGGGTTGAACAAACAGCCGAGAAAGCAGCCGAAGAAACCGGAGACGATGACTATCGACGTATCTCTACCCATGATCTCCGCCGCTGTTGGGCCAATCACCTCCTTGTCGAACAGAACGTCAGCCCACGGATCGTCATGGCTCTTGGAGGCTGGAGTTCCTACGACGCTATCGAGCCCTATCTCGCCGCTCCAACTGAACAGAACATTATTGAATCGATGCGAACCGCACTACAGTAACGTGTGTCAGGCGTTAAGCCCAGTGTCGACTGGTACACGGGTGAAGCCTAATGTCTGGAAGTCTCTATCGAACCCCAGAACGTGGTCAATATCGCGCTCTGCAGCCAACACAGCTGTCGTGTGATCTACGAACGAGATCGTTTGATCATCGTATTGCTCAAATTGCTCTAGTGCCGTATCGAAGGTAATTCGATCTACGACTAGATGGTTGAAGCTCTCGCTACCACGAATTTCAGTGACTGCCCGAAGCGCTTCGTCGTGAGTGCTCTTCCGGAGGAGTAGCGTTGCGAGTTCAGAAAGTACCGCTTGCGTGGTGAACAGTGGTCCAAACGGAATATCTCCATTCACAATTCTATCCAGTGTTTCACGCGCACGCGTGTGGTGCTCCGCAGGCTCGTAATAATACGCGAAGAACATCCCCGTATCTACGATAGCTGGAGACCGCTGGATAGCATTATCCATTGATTTCGCCATACAGCACGTCGTCAATATCGGCTTCACTCACAGTTTCATCACCGGTTATTGGGTCTGTTCCCCAGACAGGGTCTTTCGGATTGATATCTGTGACATCGCCCGCCGGTTGAAGCCAGTAGATATTCCGTCCTGCTGTCTTCCGTTTTCCGAGCATCCCCCGACCATGAAACTCATTCAACTTCCGGCGAGCAGCTTCTGCCGTCACGCCGAGCTCCGATGCAATATCAGCACTGGTCACAGCTGGGCCAGCGACGGTGCTGAAAACCTGCCGTACTCGGTCGATTGTGACCGTTTCAGCGTACTGCCCGGAATCAGTTCGTTCTCGGCTCATAACTAAGGGTATTTGCTCTATGCGTATAACCGTAGTGGATACGACCACGTTGCTTTCCCAACTTGGATACGTGACTGTTTGCAGAGTATGCCTGAATGTTGGTCACAGTAGTTGGCACTACATCTTCCTCACTATGGATGCAAGACCACTCCCTATCCACACACATGTGTTCCAACCTTCCGTGTTATCCTCACAAGTTTTCTCGACCGTATATTCTATGTTGCTATACTATTCGAAATCGTATCCCCACTCCCTAAGCTGATCTGAAACCTCGTCGAGATGGTTTAGTCCTATAAGGAGTGCTGCCTCCCGTAGATCCGCTTTTTTTATATTTTCGTCGAGGATCCGTTGAACCTCAGACATTCCCTCTCTTTCTCGGTCGATAGTCGATTCCTGGAGGTGAAGCTGAACTGTCTTTTGACGGCCGTCGGTGATACTGTTGCGGCCGTGAATCCATGGCAGACGAGGCTTCGATGAACCTGCAGAGACGTTTGTTGTTTGATCTTTTGTTTCGGTCACGGGTTCATCCTCAATACTATCCGTAGTGTAAGTATCCTTAGATTCTTCCTCGTCATCATCGTCCCAACCTACAGCACCGTCTTTGAACCCAGTCATTGTTTTACCTCTGCCTCGTTGATCTCGCCTGGCTTAGGTGGATTTGAAGCTTCAATACCAGCTGATTCTTCGAGGTGTCGAGCAATCTTATCGAATTGAGCTAATGTGTCTATTTCGTAGTCACGTCGTTGAGCTCGGTGATCACGAACATAGCGGAAGGCAGAACACTGCTGTTTCCAGCAGCCCTCCATTAGGGCTGCACGTTCTCCAATTACTTCTGGGATGGAAAACGGTACGTTCTCAATCATCTCTCGCTGGTCAATCGTGTCTTTGTAGCCCAGTGGTACAGCTCCAAGCACACCAACATCAATGTTAAGTTCATCTGCAAAGTTGGTCGCCATCTGTTCCAACCCATCAATTGACGCCTGTCCCTTCCATGATGGCTCGACCGGAATTAGGAGGTTTCGCGTCGCATAGATTGCGTTGTACAGATGATCTGATTCAGTTGCAGGTGGGTCACATATTAGGACATCATATCTGTCTGGAACATCGGCCTCATCGAGGACACGACGCAACTGTGCGTAGATGTTGTAGCTATCGCCCAGATCTGTGGCCTTTTGTTGTTCTCGATTGAGATGGTCTGAGAGATCTGCGAGAGTATTGTGTTCGGGAATAATATCGATCCCTTCGACGCTTTGGATGAGATCATCAAATGGACCTCCGGGACTCTTGACCAAGTGTCGAACAAGGCTATCGGCCTTGCTGTTTGTTCGATCTTCGTCGACCCCAAATAGTCGGCTGAGATTACCGTCTTGTGGATCGAGAGGAACGACTAAGACATTGAGCCCTGCCCGAGCGTGTGCTACTGCTAGATTTGAAGCAAGCGATGTTTTGCCTACCCCTCCTGCTTCTGAGTAGACTGTGTATGCCAGCATGTTACTACTCTACACGTGATTGCTAATGAAGTTTTGTCAGACACTTATCTAAGACACCTATCTAAGACACTTATCTTAGATACACATCTTAGAAATATATATTCGAATCTAAGAAAACAAACTAACCTTATTATGGTCTATCGAGTCTGTGTGATATTGATTGCTCTCAGCCGAACTACCGATACTAAGAGGCCTCTACAGCGTATTCTTCAGCTAACTCTACAACATCATAGACGTGAATACCGGATTTGAACCAGAGAACACGGTTGTCGATCCCCTCAAAATCCTCTGCCGAACAATCGAGTCGCTCTGAAACAGCAACAATGAGATTGTCGCGGTCGGCAGTCCGTATCTTCGCCAGTTTCTCTTCGAGATACTCAGGAGTCCAAAAGCCGACGATCTCAAAGATTACACGTCGACCATCAGGATGTTCAATCGCAAAGTCAGGGAGCATCACTTCCGCGCCCAGATCCAAGACATCATCCTCGCGTCGGAGTTCCCAATCAGTCGTGGATCGCTCCCATTTTTGTGCGAGCGTTCGTTCAACATCGCTGTCGAAATCACTCTGGGCTGAGTAGTGAGATGACAGCCCTTCAGTCTGATCGAGCTCAAATCTGAGCGTCGACTCGGATGGCCCGCCCTCATCATCAAGGATGTCTGCTTCCATCTCCCAGCGGTCACACAACGGGAGTACAGGCAGGAAGTTCGCCATTCGAATGCCGTACTTGCGTGATTTCGAAAACAGCGATGCGGCTCCATCCAGTCGTGCTTCGTAGCCATCTGCGAGGTCTGTACTCTCAACACGTGCTCCAGTGTTGTCGATTGGATAGATGCGGTGCATCAGACCGAACAGTTTGACGTAGCTGAATACCGTCGCAAATGAATCCCAGACCCGCAGCCGCATCTCGGTCGCATCGTACAGCACAGCCTGTGCCAACGCGAGATTGTAGCGAGTGAGTAGCCACTCAACGCTGATTGTATCGTCCGCATAGGATTTTTCGCTGTCACCGGTGAGTCGTGTGGTTGTCGACGAATCGCCGGTTTGGTCGTGATCGTCGAAAACGAGATCTCCAAACTGTACGAGTCGCTTGTTTTCTTCCAGGTCGGCGTACATCCCCCGGTAGCAGTCTTCGAGTGAGATACCGAGCCGGTCGGCAACTGTACTGTAGACCCACAGCCAGCCCTTATCATCCCCTAACGTTGGTTGGCGGACGATTGGGTAATTCTCATTGGCCACGGCGAAGAGTTCCTGTCGTATCTCTCGCGGCTCAACTGGAGCGTAGACCTCGAACTCACACTCATCTTGGAGAAGTTTCGCCAGACCTTGGACGATTTTGTAGTCGGTGTCCTCGATAGTCAACTCGTCAATTGTGTCCTCCAAATCTCCTTTCGGCTCGCCGAGATGGTCTTCAAATATGTCGATGAGTTCTGCGGCGGTCTCCCGGTACCGTTGCTCATTAGGATCGATGAACACCGGTCGAATCTGCCCATCAGAACGCCGAGAGCGTGCCAGATCAGCTGTCAGCACGTTAGCTCACCCCCTGTCGACGGTGTTGAGAGACATAGGTTTCCGTCGTGTCCTCAGAAATAATCTCGTAGAGACGGGCAGGTTGGTTGTCCTCCGTTGGACGAAGAATCCGGCCCAACCGCTGGGCATACTGCCGCTTGGATGCACTCCCCGAAAGAATAATGCCGACATTCGCGGCTGGAACGTCGATTCCCTCATCAAGCACCTGGGATGTCGCCAGTATTGAGTACTCTCCAGTGCGGAATCGTTCAAGGATCTCTGTCCGCTCGTCAGTGTCGGTCTGATGGGTGATACAGGGAACAACGAACTCCTGGGAGATCTCGTATGCGAAATCGTTGTTGGCGGTGAAGATGATCGTTCGGTCATCGTAATGTCGCTTCAGTAGATTATCGAGGGTATCGAGTTTCTTTGTAGCTGTTCGGGCGATCCTTTCGGCTCGTTGCTTCGCAATCAGTGCTCGACGGCCTTTGGGATCATATGATGTACGTTTGAGAAATTCTTGGTAGCCGGTTTCCTTCCACAGATCGAAATCGTGACTGTCGACATACTCGCGGTAGATCTGGTACTCCTCGTCGTACCGCTCTCGTTCGTCAGCTGTGAGTTCAACTTGGAGGTGAAGCGTTTCGTACTCGCTGAGGTACTCGCCTGCCAGCTTGTCGACTTCCTCTCTGTAGACTACTTCCCCCAGAAGGTCCTCCAACACATCGTGTTCGCCATCAGCACGCTCGTAGGTGGCAGTTAATCCGAGTCGATACGGCGCAATCGTCATCTCAGGGATTTGCTGGTAGGTCGGAGCCGGAAGGTGATGGACTTCGTCGACAACGAGCAAGCCGAACTGATCACCATACTCGTTGATGTAGCGATATGCAGAGTCGTAGGTCGTCACTGTTAGGTTGCTCACATCGTGACTTCCTCCACCAAGGACTCCAACACCGTCCGGAAGTTGGT
>NZ_JAQFWV010000081.1:0-13351 GCF_056175805.1 Halohasta sp. A2
GCGACGCCGTGCGAGCGCTGGGCTGGTATCGGCAGTTCCGTGAAATTGTCCTGATGTTCGCCATCATCAACATAGAACCACTGTGTGAACCGCTGTAACCGTGACTCAGCATCTATTCAACAGAGCAAAAAGACGCAGTATCGTGGGTTGTTCGTCGGCTCGCCGTTGCTACCCGCCTTTTATCAGTCGTAACACCTGCACGTGGTCGACCACGACCGGCTGGTCTTCGGGGACCGGCGAACCATCGACAAGTACCGTGACCTCCTGGGGGCTGCGGTCGATCGCCCGAACGAGATCGCCGTACGAGGCCTCGTTGTCGAGGCTCACCTCGTGGGTTGATTCGCCGACCACGTCGACGGTGACGTCCATGGCGAGGGTCGGCCGGCGATTGTTAAAAAGAAGTCGGGTTCGGGCAGGTTCGAGCGACTGGTCTCGGGGCGTTTATCATCCCGCCGACCGCTTGTGGAGGTATGAGCGAGGTCGACGCCGACGCCGAACCCGAGGCGACTCCGGGCCGCGAAATCTGGATCGAGAAGTACCGCCCCCAGACGCTCGACGATATCAAGGGCCAAGCCGACATCGTCGAGCGCCTCGAAAGCTACATCGACCAACGAGACCTGCCCCACCTGCTGTTTTCAGGCCGCGCCGGAATCGGCAAAACGACCGCCGCAACCGCCATCGCCCGCGAGGTGTACGGCGACGACTGGCGGGGCAACTTCCTCGAACTCAACGCCTCCGACCAGCGCGGGATCGACGTCGTGCGGGACCGTATCAAGAACTTCGCCCGATCGTCGTTCGGCGGCCACGACTACCGCGTCATCTTTCTCGACGAGGCCGACTCCCTTACGTCGGACGCGCAGTCGGCGCTCCGTCGCACGATGGAGCAGTTCTCGGACAACACGCGGTTCATTCTCTCGTGTAACTACTCCTCGAAGATCATCGATCCGATCCAGTCGCGGTGTGCAGTGTTCCGATTCTCCCCGCTGTCCGACGAGGCCGTCGCCGCCCAGATCGACGAGATCGCCACGGCCGAAGGTATCGAGATCACCGACGACGGCCGCGAGGCGCTCGTCTACGCCGCAGGCGGCGATATGCGCCGGGCGATCAACTCGCTGCAGGCCGCCGCGACCACAGGCGAGATCGTCGACGAAGAGGCCGTCTATCTGATCACGTCGACCGCGCGACCCGAGGAGATCGAGTCGATGGTGACCGACGCCATCGCCGGCGACTTCTCGAAATCACGGGCCACACTCGACCGGTTGCTCACCGATACCGGGATGGCCGGCGGCGACATCATCGATCAACTCCACCGCTCGGTGTGGGAGTTCGATCTCGCCGAACGCGATGCGGTCCGGCTGATGGAACGCATCGGCGAGGCCGACTACCGGATCACCGAGGGTGCCAACGAGCAGGTCCAACTCGAAGCCCTGTTGGCCTCGCTGGCGCTAGATGCGTAGTCGGGCAACCAAACGGTAGGTTTCAGTAGTTCGCCGTCGACCGCCCAGATATGCTCACCGTTGTTTCGGACACCCACAGCACCGAGGGCCACCGGCTTCGCGATCGGACGGCCAAAGCGGTTCGACAGGCCGAGCTCGTCGTTCACGTCGGCGACTTCATGACCGAATCAGTGCTCGATGCGTTCGAGGCCGAGTCGACCACCTTCCGTGGCGTCTATGGCAACAACGACGACGAGGCGATCCGCTCGCGGCTTCCGAAAGCTCGAACAGTCGAGTACGAGGGAGTTCGGTTCGCGGTCACCCATACTGTTCGCGGTGGACCAACCGCACTCACCCTGTTCGGTCAGGAACGCGAGGCTGACGCCGTTATCTTCGGCCACAGTCATCGGCCGACCGTCGAGCTAACGGGGCCACTCCCCCTTATTAATCCGGGCAGCCACGCCCAGCCGCGCGGCAATCGCCCGGCACACGCCGAACTGGAGCCAGTCGCCGGTGGGCTTCAGGGACGGCTTGTCACCCCGGATGGAGAGGTATTCGAGACGTTCCAACTCACAGTCGACTGAGCAGGTCCTCGGTTCGGCTCGTTGGGCGACCCCCGGGAACCGTGCAGTTTCAGGTGGTCGACACGTCGAAATGGCTTTGAGTCGCCCCGTAAAATCCATCGTATGGACCTAGGTCTGTTCGATGATCCGATCGTGATCGGTCTCATCGTGACACTGTTGTTGTTCGTCTTCTTTGGCTATCTTCTCATTCGCCGGACAATGTTGGGTCTTCGTGAGGGGTATCGTGATGGACAGCGTCGTGAGTGACTGCTCGTTCCGGAGTGAGTGTGTATGGTAGCGATCGAGACGTTGCTGACGTTTCTCGTCGCCGCCGCCGCAAGTCTGTTCATGGCGTGGGCGATCGGCGCTGGCTCATCGGGGTCGACGCCGTTTGCGCCGGCGGTCGGTGCGAACGCCATCTCGGTAATGCGCGCAGGGCTGATCGTCGGCGTATTTGGCTTTCTGGGCGCGGTGTTGCAGGGCGCGAACGTTACCGAAGCGGTTGGCACTGAACTCGTTATCGGCGATCCACTGTCGGCGACGGCGGCGATTATCGGCCTCGTCACCGCGGCCGTGCTGGTTGCGATCGGCGTGTTCGCCGGCTACCCGATCGCAACGGCGTTTACGGCCACGGGAGCGGTCGTCGGCGTTGGCTTGGCGATGGGCGGCGGCCCCGCATGGGCGAAGTACATCGAGATTCTCACCCTCTGGATTCTGACGCCTTTCGTCGGCGGTGGAATCGCCTACGGAATCGCCCTCATGCTCCGGGGCGACCGGTTCGACGAGGACTACCTGATCGCCTCGCTAGGTGGACTGATCGGATTCATCGTTGCAACCATCGAGTTCGCGTTTCTCGGCCCAGCCGACGGCTCGGGATCGATCGCCGGCTCGCTCGGCGAGCGTCTTCCACTCCCGACGGTGGGCGGCGTCGACGGAGGCATGATCGTCGCCGCACTCGCGCTGGGGCTAGTGTCTGCGGTACTGCTCTGGAGTGCGCTCCGCCGCGACCGGATCGCTGGCCAGCGGCGGTTTTTGCTTCTGCTCGGCGCGCTGGTCGCCTTTTCGGCCGGTGGGAGTCAGGTTGGTCTGGCGATTGGCCCGCTGGTGCCGTTGTCGGAGGAGATCGCGATCCCGCTGTGGGCGATTCTCGTCGGCGGTGGGTTCGGACTGCTGGTTGGCTCGTGGACCGGCGCGCCCCGGATGATCAAAGCGATCGCCCAGGACTACTCGGCGCTCGGTCCGCGACGGTCGATCGCCGCGCTCATCCCGTCGTTCGCGATCGCACAGACGGCGGTCGCCTTCGGCATCCCGGTGTCGTTCAACGAGATCATCGTGAGTGCGATCGTCGGCAGCGGCTACGCGGCCGGTAACGCCGGGGTGAGCCGAAGCAAGATGATCAATACAGTGCTCGCGTGGGTCGGCTCGCTCGTCCTATCGTTCGTGTTGGCCTACGGGATCTACGCGCTCGTCTCGTTCGTGCTCTTTTAACTCAGGTCAGCTCTGGCTCTTCGTCGGGTGCTGTTTTCGGGTACTCCTCGCCGACCGTAATGCGCGTTTTGAGGATGCGGGTGTTGTCGACCTCTTCGATGCCGATCTGGACGCCGTCGTACTCGAAGGTCTCGCCCTCTTCGACGAGCCGGCCCGCCCGGTTGAACACGAACCCAGCCAGGGTTTCGAACTCCTCGCCCTCCGGCAAGTCGATCTCAAGCACGTCGTTGACCTCGTGGATGTTGACCTCGCCGCGGACGACAGTCGTCTGGTCGTCGATCTGGTCGAAGGGCTCTGCCTCGTCGCCCTCCAGAATGTCGCCGACGATCTCTTCGACCATGTCTTCGAGCGTGATGATACCCTCGGTCGTCCCGAACTCGTCGAGAACGATCACCATCTGGAGACGGTTTTCCTGCATTTCTGCCAGCAGCTCGTCGACGTTCTTCGATTCGGGAACGTGGAGTGTCGGCTGGACGACGTCGTCGAGGTTGCTGCCGCCCTCGCTGTACTGGTGTTCGCGAACCAGATCCCGGACGTTGACGATACCGATGATGTTGTCGAGGTTGCCGTCGTACACCGGCACCCGGACGTGATCGTTGGAGATACAGGCCGCAATCGCCTCCTCGACGGTCGAATCGCGTGAGACGGCCGTGATATCGAGTCGTGGCGTCATCACTTCTTTGGCGATCGTGGAGTTGAACGTGAAAATGCGTTCGAGCATTTCGCGTTCTTCCTCCTCGATGACTCCCTCGCGCTCGCCGGTCTCGATGATGTCCTGGATCTCATCGCGGGTGACGTACGGTGATTCGATCGTCGACGAACTGCCGAGCAGACTGTTGATGATCCGTGTGAGTCGGTCGAAAATGTAGATGAGCGGAAACAGCAGGTACTCCGAGAGTTTGAGCGGGCGGGCGGTTTTGAGCGCCCACGATTCGGTGTGTTCGACCGCGTAGGATTTCGGTGCGCTCTCGCCGAACAACAGGACGATGGCGGTGATCCCGAACGTGGCTGCGAACACAGCCTGTCCCTGGGTGAGATACAGCCCGAACAGTGCGGTCGCGATCGAGGACATCGCGATGTTGGCGATGTTATTTCCAACCAGAATCGTCACCAGCAGACGGTGGGGGTTCGACTTGAGCCCCTCGACGACGGTCGCGTGTTTGACCCCTTCTTCGACCATCGAGTCGATTCGGTGTTGTGGGAGCGAAAAGAAGGCGATCTCGGAGGACGAAAAAAAGGCCGACAGTCCGATGAGAATAGCGATTCCCAGCACGCCTAGTACGGTGATCGTCCCCGTATCGAGCGGCGGCGTCTGCAACGCGAAGTCGGTAAAGGAAGCAACTGCAAGCGATAAACCCATGTGTCGACTGGTTGCTCGGCCCTGAAATTAAGCGTTGTCCTCTTAGTGCTCGTCAGTGAGATATAGCTCCAGAGCGGCCACTCGCACAGAGCGGAGCTATAACAAGCCGTCGTCTCCTACGAGTGCTAATGGCAAAACAGCGTTGTGACGGCTGTGAGACGGTAGTGAAAATCGCCGGTGGAATCGGCGACTTCTGGAGCTTCGATTTTTCGCCGACCGGTGGGATGATCCTCGAACTCGCCGACGGCAGCGAGCACTTTCTGTGTCTCGACTGCGTCGACGCCCTGCCCGACGACCACGATCCAACGGCCGCCGACGTACACGCACTCCCCACAGACGGCGAGTAGGCAGTCACTACGACGTGGTAGCCTGTTCCTACCGCCGTATCCGGTCGACCGTCGTCGCCTCACTACCGTCTCGGCATCCGCACGTTTTTGAGCGAGGCCGCCCCACCAGTGTCCGTGAAGCCCTCGCGTATTCTCGACGAGTTTCCCGCCCCGAGCTTTCGCGGCACCCAACGCGAGGCTCTCGTCGAGATCCGCGAGGCGTTCGACGCCGACAACGACGTCGTCCTCATCCGTGCGCCGACAGGCAGCGGCAAATCCCTGTTGGCCCGTGCGATCATGGGGTGTGCACGACGGCTGCAGGACGCCAAACCGGCCCAGGTCACCGGTGCGTACTACACGACGCCACAGGTCTCGCAACTCGACGACGTGGCGGTCGACTCCCTGCTCGACGATTTCAACGTTATTCGTGGCAAATCCAACTACAGTTGCATCCTGCCGGGCGAACACGACACCCCGGTCAATCAGGCCCCCTGTGCCCGCGAGAAGGGGTTCGACTGCACGGTCAAACACCGGTGTCCCTACTACTCGGATCGCGCGATCGCCTCGGGCCAACCGATGGCGGCGATGACACTGGCGTACTTTATGCAGACCGCCGGTTCGGACGTCTTCGGTATGCGTGACGTGGTCGTCATCGACGAGGCCCACGGCCTCGCCGAGTGGGCCGAGATGTACGCCACCATCGAGCTTGCGCCGCACCGCGTGCCGGTTTGGGAGACCGTCGACGTTCCCGACATCAACGCCGCCCACAATCCGGTCGAACGCGCCTCGGCGTTCGCCGAACGACTTTCAGACGTCTGTTCGCACGCCAAACGCGAACTGACCAACGAGCCCGAACTCACTCCCGAGGAGGTCGCTCGACGCGACAGGCTCAACGAGCTGATCTCCGAGCTCGACTGGTTCGTCGATGACTACCGAAGCCCCGAGAGCCCAACGACGTGGGTTGTCGACCAGCCGGGTGGCGAAGGAACCACGATCACGATCAAACCGCTCGATCCGGCGCGCTATCTCCACCACACGGTGTGGGACCGCGGCGAGAAGTTCGCACTTCTATCGGCGACTATTCTCAACAAGGACGCCTTTTGTCGACAGGTTGGCCTCGATCCATCACGGGTCGCGCTGGTCGACGTCGATCACACGTTCCCGGTCGAAAACCGCCCGTTGTACGACGTCACACAGGGCAAGATGACGTACGAACACCGCGAGGAGACCGTCCCAAAGATCGCCCGGCTCATCGTCCGGCTGATGGCCCACCATCCCGATGAGAAAGGGCTCGTTCACGCCCACTCGTATGCGATCGCCGAGCAGTTGGCCGAAACACTCGCGGCGTTCGGCGTCGGCCCGCGGGTCCGGGTCCACGATTCGGACAACCGCGACGCCGAACTCACCGCCTGGAAAGCCAGCAGCGATCCGGAGCTCTTTATTTCAGTCAAAATGGAGGAGGCGCTCGATCTCAAAGGCGACCTGGCCCGGTGGCAGGTGCTGTGCAAGGCTCCGTATTTAAATACGAACGACTCGCGGGTGGCCCGGCGACTCGAAGACGGCCAGTGGGCGTGGTACCACCGCACCGCGCTTCGAACGGTGATTCAGGCCTGCGGGCGCGTTGTCCGCGCACCGGACGACTACGGAGCGACGTATCTGGCGGATTCGAGCCTGCTGGACCTTTTCGACCGCGCGAAAGCTGACACGCCGCCGTGGTTCCGAGCGCAGGTCGACCGACTCTCGCGTCCCGACCTTCCCGACTTCGATCCCGAAGCAGCGCTTGCAGGGGTCGGCGCGACGGCGAGCCCACGGCGCGGTGGTACGCGGCGTCGAAGCCAGCGTGGTGATCGGTCAGGAAGTTCCCACGGCTCGAACGGACAGACGCGGACCGAAGCCGACGCTGACCGTCGACAAAACCACCCGCTCTCGGACGTCTGGGGCGACGGCTAACGGCTCGACTCCACCGCGTTAAATAAGCGCGACGCCGTAGGCGACCATCGATCCAACCATCATGACTGTGAAGAAGATCGCCATGAACTGCTGTCTGTTCATATTTTCCGATTGATGCTCAAACAGCTTAGATGTATTGGCTTTTCGAGGTCCACTCAACCAATAACTCTCGCAAACGTATTTTGACAATCCAGAACTTAATTTGGAAATCTGATTTAGTATTGGAACAACTATCGCATTTAGCTTGTTGAGCATGGCAGCTATTCTCACGAAACCTTTAGATACGTGGTGTCTGTATAGAGTGTATGGCAACGAAAGGCCTGATGATCGCGCTTACACTGTATCGTTGTGGAACCCTCACGTTCAGGCAGGCGGCGACCCGTGCCGGACAGACCGACGATGCGTTCGCCCGGACGCTCTCGCAGTACGACATCCCTGCACCCGCACACAAGTAAGATCCCGCCGACCGGCCTGTGTCCGATCGATGACGTCGTTCTCCAGTCGACACCCCTGTTCGTCCAGTCGACCGCCCAAGAAGAGGGTCGACGGCCCAATTATCACCGATTGATTCTTGTAAGGAAACTATTAGTACCGTCTGCGCTCACTGTTCAGCTGGTGGGGTAAACTATGTCAACACACACATCAAACATCTGTGTGGCAGTCTCGATCTTCCACGCGCGGATGCGTGGGCTGCACACGCGACTGTCGAACGCTGGCTGCGGGTCGAATCCAACCCCGGGTCGGGAACCGGAATCGACCGGCTGACCGTCGGTTCGCGGCTGTTGTCGAAGCTCGAAACTGGTGGTCGACTGACGAGCGATCAACTGTCGCTGCTCGCAGAACTCTGTACGATACGGCTGCAAGAGGGCACTACCCCAGCCCGTGACCGCGAATCGCTCGCAGCCGTGGTCGATCAGGTCGACCACGTGCTTGCGATGTGTTCGCGTTCGTAATCCTTTTTCTGCCCCGCCCACCGTTTCGCCGCCACCTCATCACGTCGTCCGGAGGTGACCCTGGGTCGGTTCGTACAGCTCGCCTTTCCGTCGGAGGTTTTCGATCTCCTGTTCGGCCTTGGTCGCTTCCATCCCGATCTCACCGGCGCGCTCTAAGACTTCGTCGACCGGTGCACCCTCTTCGAACTCCTGTTCGATCTCGGCGATCAGCTGTTTGATGTTCTTGATCCGGTCGCGCTGGGTTTTCGAGGTCCCGGTTTCGACCACGTCGGCGTCGAACTGCCCCGTTTCGGGGTCGACGCCGATATCCTTCAGACACGACCGAACGATCGACACCGACCGGTCGGCGTCCTCAGTTTCGACGGTATCCGAGAGTCGCACGCGGGCGCTCGCCTCGGCCAGCCGAACCAGCGCTTCGAGCTTTCGGGCCGTCACGGGAATCGGTGCGTCTTCGTCAGCGCCTTTCGAGCGGAGGTCGACGTAGAACTCACGGATCGTTGCCTTCGCCTCGTCGGTCATTGTCGGGAAACACGACCGCTTTGCGTGAGCGATGTACTTCCGCAGGAGTTCGGCGTCGATCTCGGGGGCGACCTGGTCGGTGACCTCGTCGACCTGCTGTTGGGTGAACTCCGAGGTCGCGATGCGGGTGCGCTGGGTGTTGAGCTCGCCAGCGTAGTTGGTCTTGAGGATGTGGTCGGCCAGCATCC
Source organism: Halohasta sp. A2 (assembly GCF_056175805.1). Lineage (NCBI taxonomy): Archaea > Methanobacteriati > Methanobacteriota > Halobacteria > Halobacteriales > Haloferacaceae > Halohasta > Halohasta sp. A2. The sequence goes on from NZ_JAQFWV010000081.1 coordinate 8,784, forward strand.
CGTCGTGGTCCGGATCGGGGGTGTCGGTCACCGTAAAGATGAGATCGAACCGCGAAACCAGTGCGGGTTCGAGGTCGATCTGCTCGCCGATCGGCTCGTAGCGGTCGAACCGGCCGTACTTGGGGTTGGCCGCCCCGAGCAGCGAACATCGCGATTTGAGTGTCGCGTTGATGCCAGCCTTTGAGATGCTGATTTCCTGTTGTTCCAATGCCTGATGCATGGCACTGCGATCCTCCGGTCGCATTTTATCGAGTTCGTCGACTGCCGCAATTCCCTGATCAGCCAACACGAGCGCACCGGCTTCGAGGGTCCACTGCTGGCCGTCGCCGAAGTCATCTCTCACAGCTGCAGCCGTCAGCCCGGCCGAACTGCTGCCTTTCCCGGACGTATAGACGGACCTCGGGGCGATATTCTCGATATATGACAGCATCTGTGACTTACCTGTTCCCGGATCACCTATAAGGAGCATATGAAGGTCGCCACGAATCCGCGAGCCGTCGGGAAGGTGTTTTGTCACACCGGAGAACAACTGCAGGATCATCGCCAGTTTCTCCTCGTCGTAGCCGTAGATCGAGGGGGCGACCGAGGCGACCATCTTCTCGTAGATGTCCGGCGAGTTCGAGAGTTCGGTGATCTCGATAATATCTTCCTGGTTGATATCCATATCCTCAAACACCTCGTCCTCGATGGCGACCGAGATGCCGTCCATGTAGAGATCGAACAGTGAAGACTTGCCGTCGTTGCCGTCCATCTGCTCGATGTGGAGAACGCCGACGACGGTGACGTGGTCGCCCGCGGTGACTTTGCCGGTAATGTCGTCCTCGATGTTGATGTCGATGCTCTGTGGCGTCTCGCCGCCGCGCAGTCCCTCGGGACTTTCCTGAACACGGAGTTTTTGGGCGTCGACGAACTCCGACTGGTCGAAGTTAATTTTAAAAGGCCCCTCGCGTTCGCAGCCTTGGCAGTCGTGGGGTTCCTGGAAGCCGCCGTCCTGCTGGGGAATGTAGTTCATCGTCCCACAGCGCTGGCACTCGAACGCTGAATCGGTGATTTTCGGCCGAACGTCGGTGGCCTTACGAATGATGCCCTGGACTGAGACTAATTTTCCAATATGGTTGTCGTGGACGCGGATGCCGCGGATGTCGACCGAGTCGGGCAGCTCCCGAAGTCGGACGTGGGCGTTGCCGAGTTTGACGTCCGCGGGCAGATCGTAGAGTCGGAGGGCCTCTTCGGCGTACTCTTGGATCTGGTCGGGTTGGGCGAGGTAGTCGTCGGCGAGGTCGCGATCGAACTGGTAGAGGTCGTCGTAGTCGATGTACAGCGAGCGCTGGTCGTTCGGGTACTTCTGGGCGAGCGTGCCGATCTCCTCGCGGTAGTAGTTCCGATAGAACTGAATAAACCGATCGGTGAGTTCCTGATTCCCAGCCTGAGCCATTGAAAGAGGGGTAAGTCGCCATCACGTATGAAGGTCCGGTTCGCCCGAGCAGTAGTGGAATCCGTCCGAACGAAATAGTTACAAACGTATGACAAAAACACAAAAGCGAGAATGTCGACAGTCACCGAGAGCGTCGAGATACCGTCCACTGTGGCCGCCGTTGCCACCCGATACTGGCGACTCACGCGCATCCTGCGTGTGGTACTTCTTATCGGTGTGATGGCGATTGTGATCCCGGCAGCGGTGGCACTCCCGTGGACTCTGTTGCTCGGTGTTGGGATCGTGCTGATCATTGTGCTCCGGGTCCGGATGTTGAAGACGGACAGAACGACTACGCTAACGACCGAAAAGCCACCGTCGACAGTTCGACGGGAGTTTGGGAGTCTCAGGCCACCGATGTTGGCCGCCCAGTGGTGTCTCGCCGACGAGATTCGATCGACCGATACCGGCGGCGAGTACGACCTTTCGTCGATGTTGAGACTCAAAACAGCGACGATGGCTGTCGAATCTCGACTAGTCGACACGGACGTCGAACTCCTCGAAATCGTCGTTACAATCGATGGGAGCTCGTGGAGTACCTATCGAGTGTCGACACGCAGTACAGCAGGCGGGACCGAGGTGACAGTCGACGTGCGTTCCGACCGACGGTTTGGGCTTCGGCTGCTGCCCGATTGGATTGCTGGGCGATACTACTTCGCCGATCTGCTCGCTGAACAGGGGTATACGGTCGTCGACCAATCGAATTCGCTGTCGGTCTGATTGGGCCATTGAGAACCAGGAGACTCAAACAGAGCCCATCCGAATCTGTGATATGACGTCACCGGACACCCACGAACTGCTGATCGTCGGCGGAGGGGTCGCCGGACTCACCGCTGCGACGTTCACCGCCCGCGCTGGGCTCACCACGCTCGTCGTCGACCACGGCGAGTCGATTCTGCGGCGAAACGCCCACCTCGAAAATTTCCCCGGCTTTCCGGCGGGCGTCAACCCCCGACTGTTCGTCGATATGCTTCAGGCCCAGGCAACACGCAACGGCGCAGGCTATCAGCAGGGGCTGGTCGACGAACTCTCGGGGAGCCTCGACGAAGGGTTTGTCGCCACCGTGAGTGCGGTCGACAACGCCGCCGAGCGCCGCCGGTTGCGCGCCGAGCGCGTGCTGATCGCCTCGTGGAGCGACGTGAGCTATCTCGATGGCCTCGACATCGACAGCCGCGATGCCGGAAGCAAGCAGTACGTCGTCGACGACGGCCTCGGCCGAACGAGTGTTGAGGGCATCTACGCGGTGGGTCGGATCGCCGAACGCTACCACCAGGCCGTAATCGCCGCGGGCGACGGCGCGGAAGCCGCCATCACGCTCATCCATGACAGCGAGACGCCCTTTTATAACGACTGGGTCGTCCCCGAGGGCTATTTCACTGATCGTGGCCGCGATGTGCCGCCGGGTTGCGAGGAGATCGATGCCGCCGAACAGCGGGCACGCCAGGCCGCCTCGCGGGCGGCCATGCAGGAGTATTTTAGTGAGGCTCACGACGAACGACAGCGGACGCATCCGAGTCTGGTGGATGATGAAAAAGGACGGGTCGACGGCGAGGAGTAGGCAACCACGTGTGCGAAATCCAAATTGCGGACACACAAGGCGCGTCGTAAGTTGAAAGCCGAATTTCATTTTCACGCACGAAAAACAATAAATGCTGAAGAATTCACAACATTCGGCATATATCATTAATATGTGGGTGTTATAGACAGATATTCAAAACACGCGTCTACTAATAGATGGTAGGTGTTGAATCTAGCAATGGATTCGTGTTGTTCATTGTTTTGTTGAAGAAAATTAGATGAATTTGCAATATTGGCTGCTTTAGACACGGGTTTATTACTATACACTATAGAAAAGTATGCAAGACGAAATCAAATGGTGGAATAATGAAAGAACCACAAACTGCAGAAGACAGATACAACCGGTACCGAAACGAGCTCATCGAGCCGTCGAGCTACAGCGAATGGCGGCACGCCAACTTGGTGTACGCAAACGCGCCGTTCGCTCAGGCGGTCTCCGAGCATTCGTCGATGACGTTCCCAGAAATCCGAGGGCCGGCTGCGAGCGACTGACCCACCTGTCCGCCTGTTTTATCAATCCACCGGAGGGCCAACCCTCCCACACTCCGTTTTTCGGCTGTCGACACTGTGGACAGTGGGAACGCCCAACCAACTGTTGTCCTCACTGAAATATCACGTCTGAGCCTCTACTGTAGAAAAAGAAAGCGAGACAGTTCGGGCAGTCGACTTCGTCGGCTCTGTGTTCAGTAGCATCAGTGGTGCGGTGAGATGCAGCTGTGGAACCTGTCCGAGTCCGAACACCCATACAAGTACGCCCACGGTCGGTGGCGCAGTACTCAAGATGACTGTCGAGGCTTCGCGTCGATACAGCGGGCCGTAACTCAGTATCGCACCGATAAGCAACAGCGAGCCGACAGCAGCGGTTCCAATAGAAAACAACAGCGCAAACACGCCCCACGGCTGGATCGTGTACGTGATCGTCGCCAGCCCGAACACCGGCTCGAACTGAAGATCAGCCCACAGGAGCTGGTCCACCGGAGTCGTCGCAGCGAGGACGACCGTCAGTAGCGGGACGCCAGCGAGAATCCCGAAAAGCGGCGTCCGGATGAGGTCTCCACGCCCGGTGTAATCGAGGCCGAACGCGAGAAAGAAGGGCCCCATGAAGCACACACAGACGAACGAGACCGCTTCGAGGGCGACCCGTAGGGTTGGCTCGAAAATGAGCAGTGCAGAACCATACGAAACGCAGAACACGGCAACGGCCGCGATATTCCCCATGAACCAGGCTACGCCGGATTTTTGGGCTGGCGATACAGATACTGCAACAGATACAGCGCGCCACCACAGGCTCCGAACGAGGTACCGACGATGCCTGTTCCAAGTGCCCCCAGCATCTTCATACATGGAAGTCGACGGACACCAACTATAAGATTGGAGTGTAGTCTTGAATGCTCTGTTGAATAGCGATCTATTCGGCTGATATCACGGGTTAGAAACGTGAAGCCGAGGAATTCGACTCTGCCCATGGAGATCGATCTCCTCGACTTCGTTGAGCAGTGTCGTCGGCTAGCTAAAC
>NZ_JAQFWV010000082.1:0-13201 GCF_056175805.1 Halohasta sp. A2
TAAAATTAAACGTCACGAGTAAATCCTTACGCCGTATAGTATTTTCAGCTAGATAAATTTACCGTAATGAACGCTCAAGAGCTACAGAATCTGACGTTTCTGTCGGTGTTTCTTGGACAGGCTCTAGTATCAAATGAAAAGGTCATTTAATTCTATATAGTGTCATTTATCTTGTGTTAACTATCTTGTGTTTGAAAATATTTTTCAGTTTTCATTTATTGTTCTGGTCAGCCATCTGTATCTAGTTCTGTAGCGGCCAATATTTCCCGATATCGCTGTCTGATTGTGACTTCGCTCACATTAGCTGCTTTAGATATCTCGGGCTGAATGATTGATTCTCCAGAAAGACGTGAGGCGGCATACAGTGCGGCAGCCGCAATGCCTGCGGGACTTTTTCCACTGTGTACCCCTTTCTCAGTTGCATCTTCAATCAGTTTTCGAGCATACCGTTCTGTCTCGTTCGAACAGCCGAGTTGCGATGCGAATCGTCCCACGTATTCCATTGGATGCGATGGTGGTATTTGGAGATCTAACTCTCGTGAGATGTACCGATAAGTCCGTTCAATATCCAATCTGTCGACACGACTCACCTCTGTGAGTTCGTCGATCGTTCGTGAGATCCCATTCGTTCGTGTGGCAGCATACAGTGCACAGGTAGCTACCGACTCTATTGACCGACCAGGCAGCAGGCCTTCATCTAATGCTCGCCGATAGATCACACTCGCGGTCTCACGACTTGGCTCAGGAACGCCAAGTGCCGACGCCATCCGATCAATTTCGCCGAGAGCTCGTTTCAGATTCCGTTCCTTCGAATTTTGTGTCCGGAACCGCTCATCCCATGTTCGGAGGCGGCTCATTTTTTGTCGCTGCCGCGCTGATAAGGGGTTTCCGTGGGCATCCTGATCACGCCATCCGATATTCGTCGATAATCCCTTATCATGCATCTGTTGTGTCGTTGGTAACCCTACTCTGGAAGCGGTTTCTCCCTGATCAAAATCAAACGTCCGCCACTCAGGTCCGAGATCAATAGCATGTTCAGCAACGACTAGTCCACACTCCGAACAGACTGTCTCATCTGTATCGTCAGCTCTCACTAGTGTACCCTCACATTCTGGGCACTGATTTTCGATCTGAGTCGAACGGTGCTGATCGTCGGCTGCTCTGTCGGCTTTGGTTGACTGTCTGCTGACACCGATCTGTTCGTATTTCATAGTATGTATGGGTTTTCTAACACTAGTTTCTTGGCTCGTTGCTAGAGGTTCTTTCCCCATCCAAAATAAGATTTGTGACTAGAAATAGTTTCTAATAATATGCAGAGAAACTATTTTTGATTTCAAAAGTTGGTTTTGCACCCATACATATATGTCTACCAATATCGAAAAACATCGTATGAGTTCAAACGAAAAGCTGAGCGAGACGAACACTGAGGCCCGGTTTGAATTTAAAAAGGAGGAAGCCTCCGCATTCAAGAGCGAAAAGGGGTTGACTGAGGAGACTGTCCGGGTCATCTCCGAGGACAAAGACGAACCCGAGTGGATGCTTCAGCGACGCCTTCGCGCCCTTGAGCATTTCCAGAACATGCCGATGCCAACCGACTGGCCAGAGGGCCCCGATCTCTCAGAGGTCGACGTCAGTGAGATCGTTCCGTATATCCGACCAGATATCGAGACTCGTGGTGGCGTCGACGATTGGACGGACCTCCCCGAGGACATCAAGGACACCTTCGACAAACTCGGCATTCCGGAAGCCGAAAAGAACGCGCTGTCGGGCGTCGGTGCCCAGTACGAGTCTGAGATCGTCTACCAGAACATGCAGGAGCAGTGGGAAGAGAAAGGCGTGATTTTCTGTGACATGGACAAGGCAGTCCGTGATCACGAGGAGCTCGTCCGGGAGCACTTCATGAACAAGTGTGTCCCACCGAGCGACAACAAGTTCGCTGCACTCCACGGCGCGATCTGGTCTGGCGGCTCCTTTGTCTACGTACCCGAAGACACCAAAGTCGAGATGCCGATCCAGGCGTACTTCCGGATGAACTCCGAGGGGATGGGTCAGTTTGAACACACGCTCATTATCGCTGAAGAGGGGTCGGAGGTCCACTACATTGAGGGCTGCTCAGCCCCGAAATACTCCGAGTTCAATCTCCACTCAGGTGGTGTCGAGGTCTTCGTCGGCGAGAACGCTCACGTCCAGTACTCGACGGTCCAAAACTGGTCGAAGAGTACCTACAATCTCAACACGAAACGCGCCATTGCCGAGAAGGGTGGACGAATGGAGTGGATTTCAGGCTCGATGGGCTCGAAGGCTACTATGCTCTACCCCTCAACGATTCTCAAGGGTCGTGGTGCCTCTGACAATCACATCACTATCGCGTTCGCGGGTGAAGGCCAGAACATCGACACAGGCGCAAAGGTCTACCACAACGCTCCCGAGACAAAGTCGACGGTCGAATCCAAATCGATCTCGAAGGACGGCGGCCGAACTAACTACCGTGGACTGGTCCACATCGCAGATGGCGCAGAAAACTCTTCGACAGCCGTCGAGTGTGATGCCCTGATGTTCGACAACGAGTCGACGTCGGATACCATGCCGTACATGGAGATCAACGAGTCCCAAGTCGACGTTGCCCACGAGGCGACGGTCGGCAAGATTGGCGACGAGGACATCTTCTATCTGCAGAACCGCGGCTTGGATGATGATGATGCAAAGCAGATGATTGTTTCCGGGTTCATCGAACCCCTGACAGAGGAACTGCCAATCGAGTACGCAGTCGAACTCAATCGACTGGTTGAACTCGAGATGGAAGGCAGTCTCGGCTAATCCAATACGTATCCAGAACTGAACAGCGAGCAGTGGTGCTTCGCTGTTCTGTTTATATTCATAATATCATCCTATGACAATCACACCCCTCGACTGTCTGCAGTGTGGAACTGAATACACCTATATCGGTGCAGGGCCACATGGAGCAGAGTGTCCCGACTGTGGATCGGTATGCGTCTCTCCAGTTGGCGAACTGCGAATCACTGATAACGACTATTGGTCAGTAGCCAATGGAACGGGTGAGCTTCGGATTCATACTGTCGACGAACATGAGCGGTCTTTCGAGTTCCGGATCGGATTTCAAAAAAACAGAGGAACGCTCACCACGATCACGATAGACGGGACATCGGTGCTGGCGAAACACTGTTCGGCAGCGTGGCCGATAGCAGAGCTACTCAACGAGTCACTTGAACAGTATGGTATAACCGAGTTGATGAACCCGATGAAGTCGGATACGACGTCCACTCAACGCCTATGAACAACACCTACATTCGTGAGTTGCTCGCAGATCATAGCAGCAATCCACGAAACTATGGAACGCTCCCAGACCCTGACATAGTCGAACGGGTCGACAACCCTCAGTGCGTTGGGCCAACGCATCCCGAAGGTGACTGGATCTCGGTTTCGCTGACTGTCTCGGATGAGGAACCTCGCGTGATCGAATCCGTTCGGTTTGAGGGAGCTGGCTGTACGCTGTCGCAGGCTGCTACCTCACTTCTCACACAACAGATAGAAGGAACAGAGCTCCAAGAGATCCGAAGTTGGGACCGTGAGTTCATCGAACAGCAAGTAGGAATGGACCTCACACCGGCACGGCTCCAGTGTGCGGAACTTGTCGTTCGCGCAGTCCGACAGGGAGAGTTCAATGAGTGAAACCAAAGAGGAGTTGCAATCAAGAATCGAAGATTGGATCGTTCAACAGATGCCGATGATCCAGATGCACGGAGGGACCAGTATGGTCCGTGAACTTGATCCTGACGCCGGATTGGTCGTCATTGAGTTAGGTGGAACCTGTTCGGGGTGTGGAGTGTCAAATATCACCGCAGAAAACATGCAACGGGAGCTGTACTTTGCGTTCGATGCAATCGAAGAAGTCCAAATTAAGGTCCCGTCGACGGGTAATGTCGGCGCTGATACGGTTGAGGGTGGCCGTGGTGGCGACCTCCAGTTTTCGACTGAGTCACCAGGACATTTGTGAACTGACGATTTTTGACCGTTGATCTGTGATCAAAACGGGATGTCTGGGCCCTGTGTTGAACTTTCATCACTGCTCTGGCCAGGCAAAGATAGACTCATGTCTGTCTCAGCGGCAGTTGTTTGACCGGTGTTAGCTTGCACTTTGTTAATCTCTGGAATCTCTTTGACCATTCGCTGTTTGATCGCCTGGATTGTCATTGGTGAGATTCCACACCCTGAGCACGCACCCCCGAGTTGAATATGAACCTCGCCGCTGTCTTCGTCAAGATATTCGATCGCAGCGTTACCACCGTGCATCTGGATCTGTGGAAAGTTTCTCTGCAGGAAGTTTGTCACACGGTTCGTTAGATCGTCTTCAGAGTCTGTTGAATTAACGCTCATTGAGAGATGTGACACTGGGACCGGCGTAGGATTTCGGTTCTCATCGTACACGACATTTTTGTAACGCCTTGTTCAGGGGAGAATCTCATGTACGGAAACTCTCTCCACAGCCACACTCAGAGACGACGTTAGGATTTTCAACGTGGAAGCCAGCCGCTTGGAGGCCGTCTTCGTATTCGAGTCGACTCCCACCGATGTAATTCATGCTTGCCGGGTCGACAAAGACACGAAGGCCGTGATGTATGGTTACGGTATCGTCCGGCTCGGGCTCATTGTCAAATCGCATCCCATATGAAAGGCCTGCACAACCTCCCTGTTGGACAAACAGTCGGAGTCCACCCACATCAGTATCCATTCCCTCTTGATTCATTAGCGCGAGTGCCTGCTCAGCAGCGGCTTTTGAGACCTCCACACCCGACTCGGAATTACTGTCGACGGTTCCTACGCTCATACTCAACAGTCGTCAGCTAATTATGTTAACTTTAATGGTTAGATGTAATTGAAAGTAATTTCACACTCAAGTATCGATGAGTCCGAGACCGTCAAGCTCGTGAATCAGATGGTCGACTGCAGTCTTAGCGTCTGTCGGTTGTTTCGCCCCCGCAATTATGACTTTCCCACTGCCGAAGAGTATGATTGCAACATCTGGTTCACTCATCTGATACAGAAGTCCCGGAAACTGTTCGGGTTCGTACTCAACATTCTCAAGCCCGAGTCCAATCGCAATAGCGTTGAGATTCAAACTCTCACCAAGGTCTGCTTTTGATACGATATTGTGCAAGGTGATTTCTGGCGATTTATCGAAGTGGAGACCAAGATTACGTAGCTCGCGAAATACAATAGACATCGCCTCATCAACGCATTCGGTACTTGTTGCACCAGTACAGACAATCTTACCCGATCGAAAGATGAGGACTGTTGCTTTGGGCTCTTGTATACGATAGACCAGTCCCGGCATGCCGCTTGGATTGTACTCAACACCAGTCATGTCTGCAGCAAGCTCTTTGAGCTCCAGCTCATGGTCGATTCCGGTTGATGCGACCACGTTCTGGATCTCAGTGGAATCAGTGCGTGTAGCCATCTAGGTTATATTCTACCCAGAGGGTGATAAGTCAAAATCATGTTAATTTTAATGTAGAATAAATAGTGCATAGTTGTCCTAATATCGATACTTCGTGAACGCTGCAAAATATGATTGAGGGTATTTGGATATATTCACTCAACCAGACATCTACCTCATGAGAGCTACAATTTAGTTCGATCTCTCAGGCTGGTTGAGAAGTACCGGAATTGGGAATGGATTGGGTGAATGACGGGCCTCAATCGATTTGACTGAGTCGATAGAGTTGACCAAGCAACCCAACCCATGACCGTTGAGGCTCGACGGTCAATTGATTACAGTTTCATTAGCTGTTAAAACTAATGTTCTGTTGTTAACTACGCCCGGTAAAATGTTGCATAATATAAAATATCATAGTGTTCTGAGAGTAAGGCACAAGATGGGCCGATTAAATATACTTGTATGGCACCATCACTTGCAGATGAAGAATGTGAAGCCTGTACGTCAGATGACGAACCACTCACAGAGCCAGAGTATACCGACTACCTAAGTGAGATCGATGATGTCTGGGAAGTCGTCGACGATCATCACCTGGAAGGCGCGTATCCGTTCGACGATTTTCGCGATGCACTTGAATTCACGTATGAGATTGGCGAACTTGCTGAAGAGGAGTGGCACCACCCAGATATTCACCTACAGTGGGGCGAGGTGAGAGTCGAAATGTGGACGCACAAAATTGACGGTTTGCACAAAACCGACTTCGTGATGGCAGCACGTATGGATCGGATTCATGAAAAATATGTCAACGTATAAATCGGGCTAATTCTCTGTCTGGTGATTTTCTACTGGAACGCCTCTTTGAGGAAGACGAGTGCTCCGCCTAACATTGCAAGGTTACCAAAGAACGCGAGTCGCTCGCCGCTTTTGTCCTCATCGTCAGCGTTCCAGAAGTCGTGCATTGTCGCCGTTACGACTGTTAGGAAAGTAACTGCCGCTCCTGTCGAGAGTCGTGGAAGTCTCCAGAGTATGATTCCAGCGCCTGCGATGAGCATCATTCCAGAGGCGAACGGAGCTGCGAGATTTGGTGCTGGAACTCCTGCGGACTCCGCGTACTCTATAGTATCTTCCATGTCGCGGAAATCTTCGGAGGCCTGTGCGGCCAGTCCAACACCCAGCAGGACTCTTCCAAGTCGAGAGGGGGTAGTCGTGCTTTGATGCTTTGTCTCATTCATGCTGTCGCTTCCGTCCATATGTTGTCAAACGGTATAGTACAGTATAAATAATCTTTGTCACTACAGTCCATTTGCTACGGCAATTGTTTGAGAGGTGACTGTTCTCGCCGCAGATGACATGTTACTTCGACAAACGTGAGCAGGGTAGGGTAGTCTATGAGGAACAGCTTATGATATCAATTTTTCTTTTGTCAATAATCCTCCCCTCATTCCCCACCACCGAGACTGCTTAACCAACAAAGAATGCGAGAACTCTGGCTTTGTTGGTTAATATTATCAGAGGGGTTGAAACACAGGCTTATCGACTCTGATGAGAAGTGTCTGCAAGACTGCGAATCCTAATCGAATCGGTTAGCATCTTCAAACGCCAGTTAATGAAACTCGGTGAATTCTTGCGATACCTAACACTAAGGGTACTGGATGACAGCTACTCGCAATATTATGAGACTCTGTCGGCGGGCTACTCGTTGATTTCGAGGAGAGTGTTCGTGTAGAGATCGCCGGTATCGAGCTCGGTGGCTGAAATCGCCTCGCCATCGATTGTCGTGAGGATCTCGTTTTCGGCCAGCCAGTCGACGAAGGACTCCCACCGACTGTGGTCCATGGGCCCCCACTCGCCGTGGTCTGTGAGATAGGCGTCAGCGATTCGCTGTTGGCTCTCGGCGAGGAATTCGGGGTCATCGTTGTCCATACCGGTAGCCTGCTCGCAGAGTATTTCAGAAGCCTCCTCGGGGTTATCGGCGGCGAACTGGAAGCCACGGGCGGTCGCTTCGAGGAAGTCCGAAAGGCCAGCGTCGTCCTGGATCGTTTCGGGCCGAGCGAGAAGCAGTGGCGTATAGCCGTAGGGAACGTCGTACTCGTCGAGGTAGAACGCATTAAGACTGATCTCGTCGCGTTCGGCCATCACCCCTTCCCAAGGCATGAATACCCAGGTCGCCTCAGCCTCGCCCTCTAGGAGTGTGTTCCAGATGCCAAGCTTTGGTGGCGTCGCGATCTCGATATCACCATCGCCGCCGTCGTTTTTGACTAATTGGCGGACGATGTAATCCTCGAAGCGGGCGTCGTAGGAAGCATACGTCTGACCGTCGAGATCAGCCGGACGGTCAAGGCCGCTCTCTTCGAGTGTCACTATTGCACTCATATCGGTCTGACAGACCGCGGCGATGGCGGTCAGTGAGTCGTAGTCTGGATTGGTGTGGTAACTAATCGCGCTTTCGGAGGGTGCGATTGCCACAGTTGCCTCACCGGTGGCGACCTGTTTGGCAGGCGTGGTTTCGTAGTCATCATCGCCGGGTGAGTGGATCGACACGTCGACGCCTCGATCGTCGTAGTACCCCTCGGCCTGGGCGACGTAGAAGCCTGTGTGATTCGTGTTCGGTGTCCAATCGAGTGCAAGGTCTATAGTTGCCATTCATGAGTGGTATTACAGCCAGGTCAAAAAGAGCTATCGTTGGCTCCGAATGATTACTCGTCGACCGTATCGGCCGCTTCGAGTAGGGCCTCATACACTGGCCATGACGCATCTCCCGACGGCGGCTCGGTCGACACTCCATCGCGTTGGACACCTGTTCCAACCTCAACTGTACCGATTACTGCTGCGGTAGTTCCACGGTCGCTGAGCGCGTTCACGACCTCTTTCGTGGAATCTGGGTCGACCGTGATTAGGAGCGAGCCGGAACTCGTTGCAGTCCAGTGGTCCATGCCAAGCGTCCCACACAGCGTTCGCACATCTGGGTCGATCGGCACGCGGTTGGAGTCGACGGTGAACTGGACGCCTGCTCCGGTAGCCATCTCGTGTAGTGCGCCAAGTAGTCCACCCTCCGTCACATCATGTATCGCAGTTACCTCGCCAGCATCAGCGGCGGTGCGTGCATCACGGACACCATCGAGGTCGTCGAGATAAGCCCCGACACGGTTAAGCAGGGCCGGATCACAATCGATCTGTTCGGGAAACAGCGAGGCGAACAGCGCGGCCGATTCTACTGCTGGGCCGGTAGTCAACACGAGATCGTCGCCGGGGGTTGCACCGTCGGGGCGAATGAGGTCGTCGTGATCACCGACTGCAAGTGCGGTTGCCCCGCCGACCCAAGGGAACGTACAGCCCGCGTATCGGGCGGTGTGACCGGTGACGATGTCGACGCCGAGAGAGCTGCACTCGTCGTGGATGGCCCCCCAAAACGTGGCGAACTCGTCGTCGGAGAGTTCGGGTGGCAGCGAGAAACTGATTGCGAGGTGCGACGGTGAAAGTCCGGAGACCGCGACATCTGCGAGGACGATCCGGACCGCAAACCGACCAGCGCGCTCGAAGCCAAGATCTGGAAGAATTGAGATAGGATCTGTGGCAAGGGCGAGCGCGGTTTCATCGATATCAATAACTCCGAAGTCGACACCGTGTTTGGGGCCAAGTTGAACATCCGAGCGACCTGCGCCGAGGTGTGGTGCTATCTGTGTGCGAAAGAACTCGCGGTGAATCTTTCCCGTTTGCGGCATATGATGCGTAGAACGTTGGTGTTGGTTTGGATGTGTCGTCAGCGTGGTGGGCTAAGAGCAATCTAATCGTTAACGGAACTACTGCTCGCCTCACAGGCAGAGAGGGTGTCTCGTTCTGTTGCCCAGTCGTATTCATTGAGTGCTACCCGAACCACCAAAAGTCGATCTGCGATGTGCTCCTACTTATTGATTCGACTCTAGTACTGTTGAGATCTCTCCTAAGGACTCAATCACGTAATCAGCTGGTTCCTCATTGAGGAGTGAATCGGACCCGTCGACCAACCCTGTCAACACAAGCACCGTTGTTAGACCAGCACGCTGACCCATCTCAATATCTGTTTCCGGATTGTCTCCAATGATCATACACTCGTCTGGATCTGTCCCAAGTGTCTCAAGGCTCACTTTGATCATCGGGGCGTTGGGTTTACCACAAATGATGTCGGGATCATAGTTCGCTGCGTAGCCGATAGCAGCGATCAATGCTCCAGCACCGGGATCTAACCCCGAGTCAGTGGGCACTTTGCGGTCGCCATTGGTGCCTACAAACGCCGCCCCAGAGTCGACAGCTCGTAGACCTTGTGCCAGTGTCTCGAAATCGAAGCTTGAATCGTTTCCAACAACAAGAACATCCGTAGCAGTTGGCTCGGTTGTCAGTGTAGCACCTGCCTGTGTGAGTTCGTCGTGCAATGCTGGCTCGCCAATCGTCATCACAGTTGCGTCCGGGTATTCAGCAGTCACATACGTGGCTGTCACTGACGCGCTCGTCAAAATTTCAGACACATTTGCCTCAATTCCAAGTGATCCGAGTCGATCTCGGCACTTCTCTCTAGATTTTGTTGATGAGTTTGTCACGAAGGCTATGTCGACGCCAGCATCACGTAGGAATTCAATTCCTTCTTGGGCTCCTGGAATGGCTGTTTCAGATCTATAGACAGTACCATCAAGATCAATGATCGCAGAATCCATTGTAGTAACTAGATTGAGATACGCAATCGATGACTGATTAATCTGAGCATATTGTGTAATCCCTCTGTTGTCATTTATATTTCAATGAAGTGGAAAATACTCAACGAAAAGGTAGTGATGAGATGGTGATTTCTTTAATGATCAAGAATGTAGGCTCAGATAGGTTTCTTTTCCCGTAGATATTGATTCCCCAGAGCCAAGTACTCCGAATTCTTGGAATCTGCTTCCCTCATAACGATTTCATGCCATGCGCAGGAGATAACATTTTGCGAGGTTCTCTCCAAACTGAGTGAAACAGCGCGAGTATTATGGCCCGCTGAATGCGTCTGTGTGTGAACAACCAAACCGCATTCGGTGGCGTGCTTCGACAACTTGTTGAGATCACATCAATAGTGTTGCGGCCCGAGCCGCTCGATAGCCGTGTCCGATCGGCGGTCGCATAGGTATCATACAGCAATCCAAGTCTTACCTGATTTGGCAGATTCGTCGAAAAAATTCTCTGTGACGACACGGTGGCGCTTCTCGACGATTCGTAGGACTCACTTCGAAACCTTGGCGCGGCGAGCGGGTCTCAGAACGAGACTTGCTCGGGGCCGTACTCGCCGGGGGTAAACTGGTCGCGGTCGCTGTAAAAGCGCCGACCAACCGCCTTGTGACTGACCCCTGTGAGCAGCGTTTCCGTGACGGCCTCGGGGGTGTCGAACGTCTCATCGCCTAGCAGGCTGAGGGCCTCGCCGATCGTCTCGGTCCCGTTTGGCAGCGTCAGTTCGTTCTCGCCGTAAGCGGCGATGAGTTCGCTCGTCGTCGCGGGGTACTGGTGGGCCGCAAACAGGTCGGTTGTCATTTTGGGTCGCATCAACTTTACTGAGTCCGGCCCTATTATTAATGATTCTGCATAGATTCTTGTGCATTCTGCGAAGGACACTAGTATTCATTAAGGACCCGTGGCGCAGTGTCGCTGAACGTCTGTGTCAACACCGATGGCGGGGCGCTAGAGGACCGTGCTCCCCCTGGTATCTACTCCGACAACGACGACCACACCCTGCTCAAGTCTGCTGAGTACGACAACCGCATGGCCTACTGGGTGAGTATTGCACGAGCCTTATGCAACAGCCACATCTGGGCCTGGATTCTCAGTCCAGAGCACCTCGATGCTCCACACAGCGAGAAGTTCAGATCGCTCTTTGAGGATCACAAAGAGGTCCTCCGCCAGCTGAATGTGGGAACTCTATCTTTCTTCGAGGAGAGAATCCCGCCGTTCACGGCGGGCGTGAATCCGACAACGCTGATACAATTACTGTTCGGCAATAATACGGATATTTAAGAATCATCGTGTCGTAGTATGACGCACACCGAGGCGGTCACACCCCACCTAAATGCACAATATCGGGACTCCGAGAATCAGAACGTTTGAGACACCCATCTCGAACCGCTGTGGTGTCTCGGGTAGCAAGATAACTCCGAGTCCCATGCCGGGATAGGAGTAACGGCGGTGTGACCCCGCCATCGGTCCGTCATGCCGACAGGTCGTAAACCAGCAAATATCCCAACTCAGCGGTGCGGAGCCGTGGGAAGTCTCGCCGTTTACGGCGAGGAGGAGGTCACTTTCCCGTGCTATATCTTGCACGCCAGTTGGTAGAAATATTAGCAGAATTTCTGTTGTTTCACTGGATCAGCCATGATTCGGGTGAACTTTGCACTCCATTTTCAGACTCCAAAGTTGAGTGGCTGTAACGGATGGTTTGTATATAAATAAAGGTCGATCACGTGGCTCAAAATATAGATTCCAAAGTTCGTGCAAAAGTGTGGCTCACTCCCGACCAGGTCGACGATCTCCGATCGGCGTGTTACTCGACTGGTGCCGACTACCTCCAGCAGCGCAACGAGGCGATCATCGGCCTCATGTATGATACCGGGTTCCGAGTTGGCGAGTTGGTTGCGGTCGACGTAGATATGCTCAGGGAGGGCAACAGCGCCCTGTATCTGCCGACAGAGATCCAGAAGGACTACCCGAACGATAACGAGCCAGCACCGGCCACCCTTGAGCTCGCCTCAGATGTGACACGGTTGCTGTCGTCGTATCTCAACAGCCGCTGGAAAGACTCGCCCGCGCTGTTCCCCTCACGGTCGAGCAACTGGATCACTACGCAGGGCGTTCGGGATGCGATCTCGAAGGTTGCCGAGGAGGCGGGCGTCGAGCCGTACCTCCTCAACGGCACCCGTGGCGAGTCGGGTGACGTGACACCCCACGCGCTTCGCCACAGTGTCGCCTACCGGATGATGAACGCCGAGGAGGGGAACACGCTGTACGACGTACGGAACCGACTGCGGCACCGAAGCATCCAAACAACCGAGCAAGTTTACGATCATATCATCCGAGTATGACTGACGACAACGATGTCGACCCCGAGAGTCCACGTCCTCGGGGTCATTTCCCTCGGTTTAGGGACAACGAATGGCACTACATCTCCGACGAACTCGCCCGTTCAATCTCGCTGGGAACAACTGTCTCGCAAATATAAGAGCTGTTCTGGCCGCCAGCTAAGTGATGAAACGCCTTATGTCATCAGAACCAAACAATTTCCCATCCAACTTATCGTAGAACTCTTGTTGTGATTGCATATCTGAAAATTTACTTTGGAGGCGTCTCGCTTGGCCCTTTTCAATCCCCGCTTGATCGTATTCATGTTCAGAAACTTCCAAGAGAATAACCACATGATCGAGATCAGGAACAACAGATATGTTTTCGAGAATCACACCGAACAATCGCATTTCACCACCACACCGAAACACTTTGAGATCACCGTAATGCTTGTACACGAGCTTATCTGGGCTATACCCTACCTCTGTAATCTTGAGTAACTGCGTCTGCACATATTCAGATTGGTCTCTGTTGAGAGACGCCATCTCATTGATTGTTGAGGATGGTATAGAGCCTGTCTAAGAATTCTCACACTCTCAGTCATCGATATCGGTCGAAGACACCGCAGTATAATTTGCTCAACCGATCCAGCAGCGTTGACAAAAAGAGAGGCAAACTCAGCTATCTGGCGATCGT
>NZ_JAQFWV010000083.1:0-12846 GCF_056175805.1 Halohasta sp. A2
TACCCCCTGAAGGCGAACGGAAAGTCAAAGGGGATACCCTGGATTAAGCGTTGAGCGTGGTTTGTGCAGTGTTTTGTCGGATTCACGCCCGGCGTGAACGCCGGGACTCTCTCCTTGTATTAGGTAGCACCGAAAGCAGTTCGGTTTCAGTTCGAGACGGCATCGATAGCCGCATCGAGCGTGAACGCGCCCTCGTACAGCGCGGTGCCGACAACGACCGCCGCCGACCCAGCCTCGCGCAGCGCGAGGATGTCTTTGATCGTTGCCACCCCGCCGCTGGCAACCACCGGGATGTCGACCGCTTTACACACCCGACTCACGAGTTCGGTGTCGACGCCCTCCAGTTGCCCCTCGACGTCGACGTTCGTAAACAGAATCGCACCCGCGCCGAGTTCCTCGTAGCGCCCGGCGGCCTCGGCGGGATCGAGACCCGTCGACTCGGTCCACCCCGAAACGACGACTTCGCCGTCCTTGGCGTCGAGACTCACCATCACCGAGCCGGGATACCGTTCGGAGATTTCGGTGACGATCTCGGGGGTTTCGACCGCCGCCGTCCCCAAAATCACGCGATCGACGCCGAGTTCAAGCAGTTCGAAGGCGTCTTCGGCAGTACGGATTCCGCCGCCGATCTGGAGGTCGACCTCAGTCGAGTCGATGATCGTCTCGAAGGCCGCGCTGTTGACGCGTTCGCCCGCGAACGCGCCGTCGAGATCGACGAGGTGCAGCGTCTTCGCACCCTGGTCGACCCACTGGTCGGCAGCGGTCTGGGGCTCGCCGTAGCGTTTTTCGGTGCCGCGTTCGCCTGCGACGAGCTGGACGACCTCGCCGTCTTGGACGTCGACTGCCGGGATCACTTCGAACGGTGTGAACGGATCGCTCATACCTCGTCGTTCGGTGGTCGGCTGATAAAACACGGCGATCCTCGTGGACCGCTCAGGTGATGCTCAGATCGCGAGGATAGCGCTGACGACCTCGCGGGTGAAGATGGCAGTGAGACAGCCGAGCCAGGTGAGCATCACGAAGTGGATGTAGGCGGTCGCCTTGTTGCCGCCGTCGATCGTCCGGATCATCACGGCCGAGAGGGCCCCATTATAAAGGATCACCAGCAACAGGAGATACTCAATGAGAGGAATGTTGTAGGGGTCGGGGTGGATGATCTGGCCGACGTCGAACTGGTCGATATCCAGCTCGGTCGAGAAATCGGCGAGGATGTTGACGACCTCGAGGCCGATGAAAAACGCGAACGTCGAGGCGGCAGTAATGCCGTATAGCAGGCCGATCAGCGTCGTTGTCGCCTGTTTTCGCTGAACGCGGAGCTGGTTGACACGGTTCATGTTACTGCTGATGATCTCGCCGAGCAGTTTCGTGTTGCCACCCATCTGTCGACCGACCAGAAACATCTCGCTGAACTTCTGGATGAGGTACGACCGCGATTCGATCGTGAACTCACCCCAGGCCTGGTCCGGACTGAGCCGCATCATCAGCCGGCGGTAGAGCCGATTGATGCCGGGAGTCAGTGCGCCGAAATCCTTGGTCCGCAGCGTTTCGAGCACGTCCGAGGTCGTCGACTGTTTGGCGTGTTCGGCCGCCCCCAGCGAGCGGATGAAGTTCGGAAACTGGTCGTCGCGCTTGTGGATCTGTTGTTCCTCGTTGCGGAGGACGATTCCAGTTACCAGCAGTGGAGCAACCGGAAACGCGACGTACACTGGCAGCGGCACCTCGTCGAGAAAGAACAGCAGTCCGTCGACGCCCGGGCCGATGCCGAGAAAGCCGAGCCCCATGAACAGCACGAGCGAGATGGAGCCGATCCCCCCGAACCCCAGTGCGCCCCAGAGCTTGCGGTTCTCGACAAACCGGCTCTCAGGGAAGTACCAGACCGGATCGTACGGCGACATCGTTCGGATGACGAAAAAGAAGCCGAACTGGACGAACACGAACATGACGATGACGCCGACGACCGTCAGCGTTGGATTGATGCCACTGAGGATCGGCAGCACGATCGCGAACACGAGCGCGAACGTCATCGAGAGGATCATCGACATATACAGGTCCTTCATTACCTCGATGTTCGACAGCGCCCCCTCGTACACCGTGCTGTACTGCTCCATCATGATGTCCTGTTCGTTGACCAGGAAGTCCTTCATCTCCTGGCCAGCGCCCATGATGTAGCCCAACCGCTCCAGAAAGTCCGCCAGCGCCTTGCTCGGCACCTCTTTGGCCCGCCTGCGACAGGCGTCGTCGAGGCTCTGGTTCCAGGTGTCGACGAGCCGGACGACCTGGCCCAGCTCCTCGGCCAACACGCCGTACTCCTCTTCTGTGGCCAGCGTTCGGAACACCTCCATCCGGTCGATGTTCGTCATCGAGAGGACGGTCATGTGGGTCATCACCAGGTGGAACTGGTTTTCGATCTGGATGCGGCGTTGGCTGATGTAGATTTTCGGATAGAGGACCGCAGTACAGAAAATCAACAGCCCCAACAGCGGCAGCGGAAGCCGAACGAATATCGGGACGGACAGCAGGACGGCGGCCCCAATCGTCGCCAGAAAGACGACGAACGACGGAAAGAGTACAGCGACCAGATACCGCTTGCGCGACATCTCCAGCTTGTCGTAGGAGGCCAACAGCTCGGAGATGAACGACAACAGCGTATCGAGCCGGTCGGTTTGCTGCTCGGTTTGGGTCGCCATATGGAGACTGTTAGTTGCGGGTGGGCGAGGGGCGCATCGAAAAGGGCAACCCCTCGACGCCATCGCGCTGGAAGGCGTCGATCGTTTCGTTGACCTCGTGGTAGCCCAAAATACCCTCCTGAATCATCCGTTCGGTGATTTCGGCGCGGTACTGCAGATCGTCGTAGATGTCTCGGGTGTCGGCATAGCCCAGCAGCGTCGCGATCTGTTCTTCCAACACGTAGGAGTTGTTCATCCCCTGGAAGATGATCTCGTCTTCGACCGGATCCCAGGTGAACACCTCACGAGTGACGACGCCGTCCATCTCCTTGGAGTAGCCCTCGATTTCTTGGACACTCGTGACACGCCGAAGCACCTTGTCGCCCTGTTTGACCCGGTTCTGGAACAGCGCGACGTCGGCATTGTCCATGAACGTCTCGGGGACGTTAATCGGGTCGCCGGTAAAGCGCTGGATCATCGAGACGATGTCGCTGGCGTGGAACGTCAGCATGACGGGGTGGCCGGTCTGGGCGGCCTGGAACGCCATCCGTCCCTCCGCCCCACGAACCTCCCCCACGATAATGTAGTCGGGACGTGACCGGAGGGCTGCCGCCACGAGATCGAACATGTCGACCTCGCTTCCCTCTTCACCTTCTCGGGTCATCAACTGCTGCCAGGTGTCGTGCGGCGGGAGCACCTCGGCGGTATCCTCGGCGGTGTAGATTTTGGCGTCCCGTGGAATGTACGAGAGAATGGCATTGAGCGTGGTCGTCTTGCCGGATGCCGTCTCGCCGACGACGAAGACGGTCTGTTCGTTCTCCAGGCAAAGCCAGAGGTAGGCTGCCAGCTCCGGCGAGAGCGTCTGCCAGTTGGTGATCTGGTTGACCGACAACGGCACCTCTTCGCCCTGTCGGATCGTCATCGAGGGACCTTTGATCGAGACGTCGTTCGAGTAGATGATGTTGACACGCGAGCCATCGGGTAGCGTCGAGTCGACGATCGGATCGGAGTCCGAAACCGGATCGCCGATCCGTTCGCCCATGTTTCGGAGCCAGCTGTCGTACTCCTTGAGCGTCCCGAAGTCGACGGTCGTCGGCATCATGCCGAACGTTCCGTGATCGATGTGGCACTCGTGGGGGCCGATAACGTGAATATCCTCGTTCTGGGTGTCGCGCATCACCGGTTCCAACGGACCAAAACCGACGATATCGCGGTTGAGCCGGTAGCGGATCGACGAGTAGGTCTGCTGGTTGACCTCGATCTTGCCGAGGTTCCAAAACTGCTTGACACGGTCGTAGAACGTGGTCTCGCCGTCCGAAATGTACGTCGCGTCCTCGAGAAGCTCTTCGATCAGGTCGTCGTAGCCCGACTCGTCGTCCGGTGAGCTTCGGTGACCGCTCATCGACAGCAGCTTGCGTTTGACCTTTTCGAGAATCACGGCCTCCGAGTCCGAGAGCGTCGGCTCGACGGTGTAGTACTTCAGTTTCTGGCCGACGTCACCGTGAACGTGCACGAAAATCGGCCCGCCGACTGGATACAGCACGTTGGGTCGGCGCGTCTCGTAGTCATCGGGTGACTCGACGAACAGCGGGAACTCGCCAGTGATCTGCTTGAACTTCATCAGATGCTCGCGCAGATGTGGCCGACGCATCGCCATCTGCTTGAGTTCGTCAGACGGTTTGGGAGTTCCTTGATCTGTCATGGCTATTCCTTATGCTACACTACGGCTTTCGATGACAATACCAGTTCCGGACCGAACAGAAAACCCGATCGTATCGCCAACCTGTTCGCCCATCCCGGCAAACCGCTTGACCTGGAGTTGGCGACGAATGTCGTTGCCGACCTCGACCATCTGGATCTCGATGAACACGTCGGCGATCGAACGGAACGGGCCGATGGCTTCCTCGTCGACCGTCGAGGGGTCGACGGTGAGAATGATGATCTTGCCGTCGGAGATCATATCACGGAAAAACGAGATGATCTCGAGGGCGGCCTGTCGCTCGTCGTTCTGGCGAACAAGCGACTCGAACGTCGGGTCGTTCCGCAAAATCGCATCGAACGTGTCGATGATGACAATATCCGGTTCCCACATGGTTTCGGCCTCCATCAGCCGCTTGAGCAGCTGTTTCCGCTCGGTGTTCTTGTCGCCGAGAAGCGCACCGGAGGTGTCGAAATCGGCGTGCAGAAACAGCAGCTCCTCGCGAAGCAGCGGCTTGACCACGTCGTACGAAAGCGAGTTCATCTGGTCGATAAACCCTGAGACAGTCAGCTCGGTCGACAGAAACGTCACCGACGCACCTTCTTGGGTAAAGCCGTAGCTGAACCGCTGGCTGATAGCGCTCTTGCCAGCCCCGTAGTCGCCCTCCAACAGGACGATGCTACCGCGTGGAATGCCGCCACCCAGCTCTTTGTTCAACCGGTCGTGCTCCTCCATACCGAGCGAAATCAGGTTTCTGTGTGCTCTACTCATGGTTATGAACCTCGGAATTCGAACAGCTCTTCGTCCTCGTTGACCGTCAGATACAGCCGGTTGTCTCCCTCGTCGATCAGTGGCTCGGAAATCGTGATGCGCACGACCTCCCCGGACCGCCAGACAGTTTCCTCGTCTTCTTCGTCGTTGGCGTCCTCGATGTCGAGGTCGTCGTTTGCGACGAACGCGCCATTGAGCACGGCGTCGACCGAAGATTCCTCTATCGAAACCGCCTGTGAGCCCGTGTTGCGGACGTACACGGTCAGCTCCTCGTCCTCGGTGTACTCCCCGCCGGGATCGCTCACAATCGTCATATCCATCCGCACCTGCTCGGTGACGTCGACGCTCCGGTCGTCGATCGCACCGTTGAGCCGGTCGACGCCGGTGGTGAGCGTGCCGACGACGCCAGCGGCGATCACGAGACTCGCGATGAAGATAATCAGGTGCGATGCCGAAACGCTCGCCATCGTTAGTTCTCCCCCGTGTCAGTGACACCGGTCTCGGTGGTGAGTTTGACGCGCCCCGGCTCGTCTTCGAACCCTGTCAGTTCGAGCGTCTCCCCTGGAAGCCATAGCTCGGTGTCAGTGTCACCGTCGACGCTCGTGTCGTACGTATCCCGTGGTTGGTACTCGCCGTTGATCACGAGATCGAGCTGCGTCACGTCCAGCGATGTCGAGCCAGTGTTGTTCACGGTGATTGTATCCGAGCCGATAGAGTCGATTTCGATGTCGGTGTTTCGCATATCGAGCTGCGAATCGTCACGGTCGACTTCCGCGTCCTGTATCTGTTCGTAGCCGTTCGAGACCGCAGGGTACAGCGTGCCGACCGCGAGGAACAACCCCGCGAAGATGATTGCCGTCGACGCGCTGACACTAAAGCCCATTTTCGCCCGGCGCGAAGGTATCCCACCGATCGAGGATCACCGACGTCGCAGTCGTGCCGTTGTTGAGCTTCATGATGTATTTCAGGCTGTGGACGTGGTGGATCCGATTCAGCTGGTCGCAGCCGGGACGGTCGACCTTGTTGCGGTCGATGTTGCCGAACCCCGAAAGGAACGAGCGTAGGTGGTTTGCAACCGGTGTATCGATCCAGTCGATGCGTTCGTAGTAGTTGACCGCTCGGGCGGCGTCAGTGACGGTCGACTCCTCGACGAGGAACTCGAGCCACTCCATGACGACCAGATCGCCGACGTAGTCGCCGGGAATCGACGTGAGGTACGGTTTGTCACCGCTGCTCGACAGCTGATCGGAGGTGACGTACTCGAAGTCGGATCCAGTCGCGGCGTCGGCTTCGGTCGACGCCTCGGAGTCGTCGGCGTCGGATTCGGCTGCCAGCGCTTCGTCGGGTTCGTCGTTTATCTCGTCAAACTCGTCGTCATCGTCCAACTCACCGAACTCGTCGGAGCCCTCGTCGAACTCGCCGAGATCGTTGAGGTCGTCGTCCTCGAAGCCGTCGTCCATCTCACCGAAGCCGTCGTCATCGAGTCCGTCATCCATCTCGTCGAACTCATCGGCGTCCTCGTCGGCCCACGAGGCGTCTCCCGAATCGTACTCGTCTTTCAGTTCACTAAACGACTTACCGCCGGTTGAATCTTGTTCGCTCACCATTTCTTCGTCTTCGATTGTCTCGTCTTCGTCCAGTTCATCTTCGAACTCGTCGTCGTCTTCCTCGACGAGTTCGTCGTCGAAAAAGCCGTCCGCGTCCGCACTCATCACGCCGTCGTCGACGTCCTCGTCGGCGGCGGTGCTGGTGTCGGCTTCGTCGTCGGAACCGTCGTCAAACAGCCCTAGTCCACCGCCGCCGGTGCCGACGTCGAACTCGTTGGCGTCGGCCTCGTCGACGAACGGGTTGATCCCGCGGGTGACCATCTCGTAGATATCGAGCAGGTTTCTGACGTCTTCTTCAACGTCTTCGATCCGGTCGCTGATCTCGGTGTTCTCGCTTTTGACGGTGCCGACCGTCGACGAGAGGCTGGCGACCTCGTTTTCGAGCTCGTCGACCTGGTGTTCGAGCTCGTCGATGTTGCCGCCACCGCCACCGCCGCCACCGAAGTCGTCGTCCATCCCGCCGAAGTCGTCGCCACCACCGAACCCGCCGTCCATCCCACCGAAGTCGTCGTCCATCCCGCCGAAGTCGTCACCGCCACCACCCATTCCGCCGAACTCGCCGTCGTCCATCAGTGCGTCGCCACCGCCTCCACTGCCGGTGTCATTGTCATCATCGTTCGAATCGAGAATCCGATCGATAATACTCGCGCCGACGAGCCCTGCGGTTCCTGCGGCCGTGGGACCGAGCACCGACAGGTCGGTGCCCAACAGCGAAATCCCATCGAGCGCGGGGAGTGTGACGAGGAACGATATACCGAGACCCATTATCTGAAAACGTTACGACCAGTATACTTCAAACCACCCCTCTGAATTTCACGGATGAGATTTTGCGAGAACCGGCCACAGTGACGAACGAGTCGCTTACAACGACCGAGTGGTGTCGTCGGCAGTCCGAATCGAAAGCGACTCGCTGGCGGGATCGAACCGAATAGACCGGCCGTGGTTCCCGCCGACGTCCGAGTCGACCAGCCGAAGCCCGTGGTCGTCGATCAGCTTTTTCGCCATCGCGATGTTCCGACTCCCGATTGACTGGCCACCCGAGGTGAACTGGATCATCTCGCTGCCGCCGACAACCCATGCACGAAGCCGATCGGCATCTGCTCCCGCGGTGACCATCTCGTCGATCAACAGCGGGATCCCGGTGTCGACGAACTTCGCAGGCGACGAATCGCGTGCATCGTCGACACTTGGTAACATGACGTGGATCAGCCCCGAGACCGTGTGTTTCGGGTCGTAGAGAACGATGCCGAGACAGGAGCCGAGTCCACTGGTAATGAGAACGGTCTCGTCGGTGACGACAGCGTACTCGGCGATGCCGATCTTCTGTCGGGCAACCGTCTGTGTGTCTGTCTCAAGGCGTTTCACGGATGATCACGTGGTGTCGACTGCAAGGGAGGACAGAGGGTGGTCAGGACTGTGTTGGGAGTGCTGACAGTGCCCGAGCGAGTTCGCGTTCGTCAGGAAGCGCGTAGATGTCACACCGTCCCTGGTGGCCGTCGATTTCGATCGTCGAGTCGATCACGAACGCGTACTCCTGTCGCTGGCCGAGTTTGCCGATGACGGGACTCATGATCGCAGAACCCATGTCGTGGACGAAGTTCGGCGGTGTGTGTTCGATGCTCGTGCCGAGGACGTTGGCCCAGCCGTCGATGAAGCCGCTGGTCATGATGTTGCCCAGCTCCTTGATCGCACCCTCGGTCATCGCGCCGATCCCGTCTTCGCCCGTCCCACCGCCGGGCATCATTGAGCTGGCGACCGTTTGGGCCGACTCCTCGTCGAACAGGACGACGAGATAGCCGCTGGGCAACCCCGTGAGTTCGAAGACGACACCCACGAACCGGTCGTCGCCGACCTGTCGCGGCACGCCTTTGAGCGGAACGAACCGGAGCCGACTCACGTCGACGTTGGTATCGAGGCCGGTCATCATCCCGATCTGGCCAGCGGCGTTGCCCGCACCCTGTGTCGCCAGCTGCTCGAAGGCACTGAGACGGTTGACAGGAATCTGGTTGCCGCCGTCGCTGCCCGACAGCAGTTCGACGAACTGGCGGTATTCGGGCAGCATGTAGATCGAAAAATCCAGGTCGACATCCATCGCTTCGAGCCGGCTTTCGAACAGGAAGACACCGTGTTCCTTGGCCGCCTGGATCGCCTGATCCGGCAGGATGCGCGGGCCGACGGCCTCGGTGTACTTCGGCGGCGTCATGTTGATCGCGGTGCCGAGGTGGTTAGCCCAGCCGTCGATGAATCCGCCTATCATGATGTTTCCCAGCTCGGTTACACTGCTTTGGGCGAGTTCGTCGCTCGACCCCGTTGCCTGCAACAACAGGTCCT
This sequence comes from Halohasta sp. A2, assembly GCF_056175805.1. Taxonomy (NCBI): domain Archaea; kingdom Methanobacteriati; phylum Methanobacteriota; class Halobacteria; order Halobacteriales; family Haloferacaceae; genus Halohasta; species Halohasta sp. A2. The sequence goes on from NZ_JAQFWV010000083.1 coordinate 9,075, forward strand.
GCAGCATAAGCGCCCGCTCGCGTTCGAACGCGAGCACGGTCTCGCCTTCGAGGCCACCTTCGAGGCCGAGTTCGACGCCGACGAACGACTGGCCGGTGAACGTTTCGGCCAGCACGTTGCCGGTAACGAGGCTCACATCGGTGACCTCGACGTCGATCTGGATGCCGGTTAGCTGTGACAGCGAGCCAGCCGCACGCTCGGCACCGAGTGAGGCGAGATGGTTGAACTGCCCAAGCTCGCGGATGTCGACTTTCATATCAGGCAGGGACGACGTCGTTGATCGCTTCGAGTACGTTGGGTTTCTGGAACGGTTTGGTGATGTAGCCCGACGCTCCGGCCTTGATTGCTTCCTTCATTTTTTCTTCTTGGCCGACACTAGTACACATGATCACTTTCGCGTCGGAATCGGCGCTCGTAATCTCGTCGGTCGCCTCGATCCCGCTGCGGATCGGCATGACGATATCCATCATCGTGATGTCTGGATCGTGTTCGTTGTACAAGTCGACGGCCTCGACACCGTTTTCGGCTTCTCCGACGATCTCGAAATCCCCCTCCAAGATCTCACGGAGGAGGTTCCGCATAAACTCGGAGTCGTCGGCGATCAGCACACGCTTTGGCATATATGCTGTTCGCATCGCCCCATTATCATAAACACTCCCCTACAGTTATCACCACTGAGAACACAGGCCGCGGCAGTTCACTGACTGAATAAAAACCTTCAGGTTTCGGTGAACAGCCACACAGCAACCAAACGATCGGTCGACGGCGACTCAGCGGTCGGTCGACGGCGGGACGGTAAACGACCCTTCGGTTCGCACTGCCGCAAGCAGGTCGCCGATCGAATCGTCCGGCGTGAGGCCGTACTGTTTGACCATCGTGTACACGCTCTGGACCGGGTACTCGACTGCGAGGTCGCTGCCGGCGAGGATAATTCCCAGGACGACTTCGGGTTCGACTTCGTCGGTCGTCTGGCGGGCGTACCACCGCAGCAGGGTTTCGAGCGTTTCGCCGATATCATCGGAGGTCATCCGCCCGCGGTTGACCTGGCCTTCGATGTTGAGCGTCGCATCGAAACCGTAGTCGCCGCTGGCCTGGGCGAGCGACTGGGCGAGAAAGGCACTCACGTTCTCGTTGGTGATCTCGACCGACGGTGGCTCGGCTGGCGGCTGGTCGTGTGCCGCGAGATCCGTCGAGGCGGGCCCAGGGTTCCGGTCGGCTGTCGACGTCGAGTTCCGGGTCGACCCTGATTTCGAGGTCGACCCGGTTTTCGAGGGGTCTGATGCTGGAGTCGACTCGGGTTCCGAGGTCGGCTGAGTCGGTGTGTTCGACTCGGCCGCCGACCTCGACTGCGTCGACTGTGTTTTTGAAGGCTCACGAGAGCGCGGGTCGGGGTTCGGCTCGTCAGAGCGGGGCGTCGACGGCTCGGCGTCTGTGGGCGTGGTGGGAGTGGTGGTCGACTGTTGGGGGTTCTGGGCGCGGTCGTCGTCATCCTCCTTGCGGTCGAGCCAGTCGGGGTTGTCGAGCAGCTCTCGATCCGGTTTCTTCGCGGGCCCGTTCGGCGAGACGACGTACCGCCCGTCGTCGATCTCTTCGACCTCCGGACGCTTGGTGATATCGAGTTCGTCGGGCGCGAGCACGCGCTCGCGAGAATCGTCGTCCGAGTCCGAATTATCCGAGCCCATGGCTATGTGCGAGTTTGTCAGTCTGGTAAAAGAGTGTTGCCCTCACGTGAGGGATCACCGAGCGCGTGTCCAACCGTGGGGTCGGAAGCGCCCGCCGATAGCGAAAAACTGTGTGACCGAAGCTCAGTTAGAGCCTGTAGTCTTCGTCAGAGTCGAGCGTGCTCGGTGCGCGCTTTTCGACGAAGGTAGTCCCGCCCGACGAGGATGTCACCTCTAGCTCGATCTCGTCGCCGGAATCGAGTGGAGCCTCATCGTTGATATCACTGAGGTCGAATTCTACTTCGTAGATGTCGCTCGTGTCCTCGAGTTCTTCACCACTGCCCTCGACTGCGCTGAGACTGTACTCTTCGTTGTCACCGCTCCCATCATCCGTGAATGTGCCACTTTGGCCGTTAGCGAAGGCATCGACCGTGAGTTTCGTGAGATCGATGTCACCAGCACCCGATGCTTTCGAAACACTGAGCGTGACGTTATCGATTCTACTACTGCTGTTGGTTTCCCCCGTGACTGTGGACACCTGGACGCGGTCGCTGACCTCCTCGCTGCTTTCCTGACCGGTGTTTTCTGCCTGACTCTGGAGGAGACCGGCGGTGTTGATCAGCACACCCGCAGCGATCGCCGCCACCAACACCATCGCGATGAACACTATGAGTGTTCCGATTCCTACCTGACCTCTGTCGTTATCGTTGAACATTGTTGTGACTTCCTTTGATTATTTATAAGCGGTATTCGTCGCCACCGTCGATCGTGCTCGGTGCACGTTTCTCGATGAAGGTCGTCGCACCCGACGCGGTTCTCAACTCGATCTCGACCGTCTCATCTGGACCTATGTAACCCGTTGCTTCATCTAGATCGATATTGATCGTGGCGCGATCATCGGAGTCCTTGAGCGTGTTGTCGCTTTCACTCGAATCGATGACGTCAAAGTATTCTCCGTTGGACTCGCTATCGTTGAAGCTGAGTGTTTCCGAATCGCCAGCTGCAAACACTTCCACGGTCGTTTCGTTGAGATCGATGTCGCCAGCGCCAGACGACCGGCGCACGTTGACATCAATTTCGTGAATTTCGTCGTCATTTTCTGCAATACCCACAACGTTGACAGCTTGTACGCGGTCGCTAACTTGATCGCTCGATTCGTCACCGGTGTTTTCGGCCTGACTCTGGAGCAAGCCAGCTGTGTTGATCAGTACCCCCGCGGCAATGGCAGCAACCAGAACCATCGCGATAAACACGATGAGGGTCCCGATTCCCACCTGACCTCGATTTTCGTTTGTGAACATAGTTTTGTCCCGCCTGTCGCCCGATGTCGGGAGCACAGACGCTATGTGTCCAAAATAGAATGTCAATATTAAAACCGCGTTCCAAATTATACAAACTGATAAACAAACTCAGAGCCCGTCTCGATGCGGAACACAGCGTTTGAGACCACATTCACCGCGGCAAAACGCCCCTCGTGAGACCGTCTCTCACGGTCGGTCGACACCCGCGCTCGAATCACCTGTCGACCGCCGAACGCCGAATACCGGAGGTGAGATCTGCGTCGACAGGGTCGCGCGCGCAGAGCCACCGACACCCTTTTTATTAAGATACTCCCAATTATCAACGAATGACAGCTGAGGATCTGATCGAGGTACTCGGTAACAAATACAATACCGACATTCTCTCTGCGACAACCGACCCGAAATCCGCCCAAGATCTCAGTGACGAACTCGGTGTGCCGATCGCCACCTGCTACCGGCGGATCAACGAACTCACTGAGACCAACCTGCTGGAGCTGCACGACCGGCCGCTCTCGGACGAACACCGCCGAATCAAGGTCTACCGGCGCAACGTCGACGAGATCGAAATCAACTTCTCAAACGGAGTCGCAGTCGAACTCTCCGAACGGTCGGTCGTCAAAAACAAGCTCGACGACGTCTGGCGGACGATGTCGAACCAGTGACATCCTCCTCGCCGTTAACGGCTGTCTCTTACCCATAATTCAGTGACAGAATCTAAAACTAACTAAATAAGGTCTGAAAATAAATAATTGGTCAAAATTAGTATATTATTCCGACGGCCTACGATAGGACTGGATTATACTCAGAAGT
>NZ_JAQFWV010000084.1:0-12801 GCF_056175805.1 Halohasta sp. A2
TTGGAGCGTCGAATCTCAGCTGAAGTTTCGTCAAACCTGAGCAGATCCCGACAAGTTGCACCGACCTCGTCGATGTTTCTCCCCAGATCTCCTTGGCTCCAGTCTAAACCCCAGAAGTAGTGCTAGACAGTGCCCAGTTACTCAGTATCATGTCGGTTTCCTCCCCGGCCTACTCGCTCCCTTCGGTCGCTCCTTGAGGCCGGAGGCTCCACCTCAAAGTATGCTGAAACGGACTCACTCGACGAACCGGAAGTCGACGCCTGACCGTTCGGCAGTCGTCCGATCCCGTGGTGAGTCACCAATAAAGACGGCCCTACTGGGGTCGACGCCCAGCTCGGAGAGCGTCGCCAACAGCGGTTGTGGGTCGGGCTTGTAGGTGTCGACCGAGTCTCGACCGATGACAGCCGAAACCAGCGTCGAGAGGTCGTGGCAGTCGAGCGCCAGCCGACAGGCCCGCTCGCTGTTGAGCGAGCAGACACCGACCGGCACGGACTGGAGGGCGAGCTGGTCTGCAAGCGCAAGCCGTGTCGATGTCCGTGCCCCATCGCGTTCGTGTCGACTGATCGTCGACTCAACGGCCTCCTCGATACCGTGGGTTTCGGCTCGACCCAAGAGCTCCCAGAGGTCCGCACCACGGGCGTCGATTCCTTCGTCCTCGTACACCGCGATTACGTCGTTTGCGACCCGCTGCCAGTCGACGGCGAGATGTACTAACGTTCCGTCGAGATCGTAGACGACCGCCTCGTACCCCGTCGTATCCATACCAGTTAGTGGGACGGCGCTGTGAAATCGATGTCGGCGTGCAGACGGCCGGGAAACCACAGAGATCGATTACGCCACACACAGTCAGAACCCGCCTATACCAATACCGGCTGCGACAAGAACCGCCGCACCGAGCCACCATGGCCAGTACGTTCGCGGGTTCGACGGCCGTGATCGACGGCGTCGACCGCGGGCGATCAGTGCTCCCTCTCGGACGAACAACCCACCGACAAGAACGAGCCCGATTGCGGTGAGCGCAGTTGAACCGACGAGAGAAAGTGAGGCGAAGTCGACGATGACTGTCCGGGTCACCGACCAGACGACGATACCGCCACCGACAGCCAGCGGCGTGCCGAGCGCGAGGTCACGATAGCGGCCGACAGCCGCCCCGACAAGCACCAGCCCGGCTAATCCGGCAAAGACCAATGGGTCGATGCCACCGCTTATAAATGGGCTGTGAGTGGGCCGCGTCGACGAGACGGCCAGGTAACCGAGGCCGACGAACCAGACGCCGAGCAACGACCCTGCCTCGTAGTCGCCGTACTGAAGATCCACACGACCAATCCGGTAGCCTCGACCCTAAAGCTCCGGAAATTCAGGGTTTCGGACTAGCTGGCTACCGTGACAGTCACTCCCAAAACGGATAGAGCTGATCGCTGCCGGCGTCGGTGATCCGCACGCCATCGAGAACGAGTGCCCCCGAGGAACCCACATCGCTGTCCTGAGCATCAATGGCTTGTATCTCGCCGATCACCGCAGCCTCGATTCCGGCGTCGTCCAACCGCGCACGTGCGGTGTCGACTTCGTCGACCGGCACCGTCGCGAGCAGGGCTCCCGAGCCGAAGATCCGCAAGGGGTCGACGCCCATCGCTTCACAGACTGCCCGTGTTTCGGGTCGGACCGGCACGGCCTCGCGATTGATGATCACGTCGACGCTGGCGGCGACGGCAACTTCGACCAATCCCGCTTGGATGCCTCCCTCGGTCGGATCGTGCATCGATGTGGCAACCTCCCTGACGGCTCGCGCGTCTTCGAGCACGCTGATTTCGGCGAAAAAGGTGGCCGCCCGCTTGATCGTCGACTCATCGAGACCCTCGGCGCGAAGGTCGTCGACGAAGTCTGTCGCGATGATGCCGGTTGCCTCGATGGCCGCGCCCTTGGTCAGCAGTACCTTATCGCCCGGTTGGGCCCCACTGGTCGGAACGTAGCGGTCGGTACGGCCAAATGCAGTGAGGCTCAACAAAGGCCGCGAGAGCGTGGGAACGTACTCCGAGTGGCCGCCGACGATGGTGACACCGATCGATGCAGCGGCAGTGTCCAACTGGCTCGTGAGTGTCTCGAGGGTCGACGGATCGTCGTCGGGCAAGAAAATCACGTTCGTCAGGAACTCAGGGTCGGCTCCGGCGACGGCGATGTCGTTGCAGGCGACGTGAACGCCAAGGGTCCCGGCGGCTTCGGCGGCCAACGAGATCGGATCGGAGCTCACGACGAGTGTTTCACCATCTCCGAGATCGATGGCTGCGGCGTCCTCGCCGTAGGCCGCGCCGGTCAGCAACGCCGCGTTCTCCGCGCCAGTCTGGTCGAGAATCGTCCGTAGCGTCTCGGGATCCAGCTTGCCGATCATCTGGTTTCGACTCGGGAATCGTCGACCTTGTAGCTGCCGAGTCCAGACTACTCGTCGACGAGACTGATGTCGAACCGCGATTCGAGATCGCGAATCACCGAACCACCGACACCTGCGCGGGCGGCCCGGCCCTGTTCGACCGCGAGATACTCCTCGCCGTCGATGCCGAGTTCGGCCGCCAGCTCGTCAACGGTCAGTCCGGCGTCCTGTCTGGCGGCCTCGACGCGCTCGTCGTAGTCGGCGACCAGATACGGCAGGCGGTCGCGTTCGTAGTTCGTCCCTTCTTTTTCCCAGTGCGAGGAGTCGCCCTTGCCGGCGTCGTAGATTTTGGCCTGGCGCTGGGCCGCGCGTTTCTTCCGGTTGACGGGGCCGTCGCTGCTACCAGATCCGCTTGGCCCACTGCTGCTTGCACCGCTCCCGCTGCCGGATGCGTTTCCACTGCTCCCGCTTCGTCGACCCGATCCACGCCGGTTGTCGTCGTGTGGCGAGCAGTCGGGACAGACGAGCAGTTGTGCCCCGGCGACGGTCGCCGTCGAGAGTCTGTTGCTCGTCGAACCGCAGAGTTCGCAGGCATCGCCGTCGCCGCCACCGCCGCCGCCCCCGGTCGAGTATTTCGCCATATTATCACGTAGGGCCGTGGGGTGTTTAATGTTGACCGCTGTCGACAATCTGTCGGCTGGTACCTGAATAGCGCGTCAATAGAGCGGTCGCTTCGAGTTTTGTGTTCCGTAGAATTGTGCGTGGGTGCTGTCTATAGAGACAACACCGAGCATCGCTTTGGTGGTTGAATCCACCCATACGATGCGTGGGACCGGATTTGAACCGGCGGACCTCTACAGGACAGCGCCCTCAACGCTGCGCCGTTGGCCTGGCTTGGCTACCCACGCTCGTCGTGTGGTTTGTACGCTTTCGCGTACACAGTCTTTTACCGAGGGTAGTTAAAAGCCCTTCTTTTTGCGACTCCCGTGGCTGGCTTTCCCACAGACGCCCCGGTGTCGGCTGTCGATTTTTCTCGCGCGCGTGAGATGTTCGACGACAACCCGTCGACCCATCGGTCGACAGTGGGGTCGGGTCGTCGGACGAGCGCGCGTCGGCCCGTCGGGCAAACGAACGATTTTCGTCAGTGGCCGCCAACCAATTCATATGCAACTGGAAACACGGGATCACGTACCAGTGTTGACGGCAGTCTTGAGCAGTGTCGCACTCGGCTTGGTGTTCAGTGCTGTCGGTGGTGTCGTCCCGCAGGAGCTCTTACCACGGAGTACGGCGCTTATCAATGCAATTCCCCACCTCAACGCGCTCATCAGTGCGGCTGCCATCGTCACGATCCTCGGCGGCTGGCGGGCCATTCGACACGGCGATGTCGACTCGCATCGCCGGCGTATGTTCGTCTCCTTTGGCCTCTTTTCGGCCTTTCTGGTGTTTTACCTCTACCGAGTGAGCCTCGAAGGCGCGACACCGTTCGACGGGCCCGACGCCGTCTATCAGTTCTTCTATCTCCCGATGTTGGCGATCCACATCCTTCTGGCGATCATCTGTGTACCACTACTGATCTACGTACTCTTGTTGGCCGTGAGCCGACCGGTCGACGCGATCTATCGCACGCGCCACCGAAGTGTCGGCCAGATCGCGGCCGTACTCTGGCTGATCTCGTTTAGCCTCGGCATCGTCGTCTACGCGATGCTGTACGTCGTGTACTGAATCACCTGTGCGATGCTGCTCGTCGTCTCCTGAACAGCGTCGACTCGGTTTCGAAAATCAGTCGTCGGCCGCAAAGGGACTCGGCTCGTTGATGACGGGTCGACTCACGTCGCGGTCGGTCGTTTCGCCGTCGATCTCGTACGGATACTCGCCGGTCACACAGCCCAAACAAAGGTCGAACCGCTCGGTTTCGAGTGCTTCGGCGATCGCATCGATCGAGAGATACGCCAGACTGTCGGCACCGATCTCCTGGCGGATCTCGTCGACCGTTTTGTCCGACGCAATGAGCTCCTCACGGGTCGCCATATTGATACCCATATAACACGGCGCGATGATCTGCGGCGAGCCCACGCGCATGTGAACCTCTTCGGCACCGGCATCGTGCAGCAGTTCGACGAGCTGATTCGAGGTCGTCCCGCGGACGATCGAGTCGTCGATGATGGTGACGGTCTTGCCCTCGATCGTGCTTTTGATCGGGTTGAGTTTGAGCCGCACGGCGCGTTCACGTTCGTCCTGTGTCGGCATAATGAACGTCCGGCCAACGTACCGGTTTTTCATTAGCCCCTCTGCGAACTCAACGCCGGGGTCCTCTTCGGCGCGTGGCTCGCCGTCGGCAGTCGTTTCGGTTGCAGCGTCGGCATACCCCGAGGCGAACGCGCGACCCGAGTCGGGCACCGGTAGCACGACATCAGTCTCGATGCCGCTTTCGTCCCAGAGCTTCTCGCCGAGCGTCCGGCGAACGTCGTACACGAGGCTGTCGTCGATAACCGAGTCGGGTCGGGCGAAGTAGACGTGTTCGAAAAAGCAGTGGGCCGTGTTCGCTTCGGTGACGAGCTGATAGGAGTCGTACCCCGAGCCGTCCGTTTCAAGAACGATGAGTTCACCCGGCCGAACGTCGCGGATTCGCTCGCCGTCGAGTGTGTCGATGGCCGCTGACTCTGAGGCGAGTACGTAGCCGTCTTCGAGTTTGCCGAGACAGAGCGGGCGGTTGCCCTGGGGATCGCGAACGCCGATAACTGCATCGTCGTGCATGATTGTCAGCGAGTATGAGCCGTGAATCCGCTCCATCGTTCGTTTGACCGCTCGGATCAGGTCCTCTTCGAGCAGGTTTCGGGCGATGTCGTGGGCGATGACTTCGGTGTCGCCGTCCGACGTAAAGGCGTGACCCAGTCCGGCCAACTCCTCGCGGATCTCGTCGGCGTTGACGAGGTTGCCGTTGTGCGACAGTCCAAGCGAGCCGGATTTGAACGAGACCGAAAACGGCTGGGCACAACAGGAGTTGATGCTCCCCTCGGTCGGATACCGGACGTGGCCGATCCCGGTAGAGCCGTTCAGATTGTCGAGGTCGGAAGCCGAAAAGACGTCACCGACGAGGCCCATCTCGACGTGGCTGTGCTGCTGGAAGCCGTCGTGGGTGACGATCCCCGCGGATTCCTGGCCCCGATGCTGCAGGGCGTACAGCGAGTAGTACAAGGGTCGTGCGACAGGGCGATCCGCCAGCGCGATCCCAACGACACCGCATTTTTCGGTTGGCCCGTCGACTGGACGGCGCGAATCCCGGCCGTATTCCATACACCACCGTAGGCGAGGGTGTAGCTAAAAACCCCGTGTTTGTGCTGTCATACTGGACTACACAGTCCGTCAATGCACACATTCATGCATACTGTGTCAGTGTCAGTCACAGCCGTTACAGAGTACAATATCAGGAAGTGGGCAAAGCATCGGCTAGTCAAAACAGTTCTGAAGTAGCCTGTCGGCCCGCAGAATTTCGGGATTACTCGCCGGCTTTCGACTGCCACTCGTAGCCGCGTCGTTTCGCGGACTTGCCGAAGCCGCACGACGAGCAGACTTTCTTTCGCGAGTGGTAGGACTTCTCGCCACAGCGTCGACATTTGACGTGTGTCGTTTTGTTCTTCTTGCCCTGCGTGGGGGTTCCTGCTCCAGTCATACAGTTATCGAGACGACGTTATCGCCGCGTATAATGGTTGTGTCTTCGACCGAGTCGACCGCGAGTTCGCCGAGATCCTCGGCGTCGTCGGGCTCGGTCGGTGCCTCGAGTACGACATTCATATGCTGGTCGTAGCCCGAAAGCGTTCCAACGGTGGCTGTGCCATCCTTTAGCGCGACGGTTACCGTCTCGTCCAAAGACGCCTCAAGAACATCGAGGGGTCGTCCACTCATACGGTCACAGCCTCTGGATTCGGTAATAAACGTACCGGAACAGTACAGTCGACCCACGCGAGTTGACGCATCTGCCACGGCCAATAGCACGCAAGCGAGTACGTGAACCCCTGTAGTTTTTAACACCACACATCCAACGGCCACCTACCACCGAACCCGCGGGAAACTGTCGGAACCCGAGGCTGGAACGCCAGCCGGTTCGACACAGCGGGGCCCTACCGACGCGCAGGACGCCGGGGCTCGTGGCCCCCAACGCGGATCACAGAGCAGTACCACATTGACGCGATGTGAGCTGGCTGCTCAGGATTTGACACTATGGAAATCGAAATTGCAACCATTGGCGGATATGAGGAGGTCGGTCGACAGATGACGGCCGTCCGTGCGGGCGAGGACGTCGTCGTCTTCGATATGGGTCTGAACCTCTCGCAGGTCCTGATCCACGACGACATCCGAACCGAACAGATGCACAGTCTCGATCTAATCGACATGGGCGCGATCCCCGACGACCGGGTCATGAGCGAGCTCGAAGGCGACGTCAAGGCGATCGTCCCGACCCACGGTCACCTCGACCATATCGGCGCGATTGCGAAACTCGCCCACCGCTATAACGCACCGATCGTCGCCACGCCCTTCACGCTCGCGCTGGTCGAACAGAGCATCGAAGGCGAATCCAAGTTCTCGGTCGACAACGACCTTGTTGAGATGGAAGCCGGAGAGACGATGTCGATCGGCGAAACCGGCCAGGTCGAACTCGAGTTCGTCAACGTGACCCACTCGATTATCGACGCGATCAATCCGGTGCTCCACACACCTGAAGGGGCTGTCGTCTACGGACTCGACAAAAGAACGGACCACACGCCCGTGCTGGGCGATCCGATCGACATGGATCGGTTCCGCGAGATCGGTCGCGAAGGCAACGGCGTGCTCTGCTACATCGAAGACTGCACCAACGCCGGTCGGAAGGGTCGAACGCCCTCCGAATCGGTTGCCCGTGAGCATCTCAGAGATGTGATGACTTCAATCGAGGACTACGACGGCGGGATCGTCGCCACCACGTTTTCGAGCCACATCGCCCGCGTTAAATCACTCGTCGAGTTCGCCCAGGACATCGGTCGACAGCCCGTCCTACTCGGCCGCTCGATGGAGAAGTATTCGGGCACCGCAGAACGACTCGACTTTGTCGAGTTCCCCGAGGATCTCGGGATGTACGGCCACCGGAAGTCGGTCGACCGCACATTTAAACGAATCATGAAAGAGGGCAAGGAGAACTTCCTGCCGATTGTGACGGGCCACCAGGGCGAGCCACGCGCGATGCTCACCCGGATGGGCCGCGGCGAGACACCGTACGAACTCGATGCGGGCGACAAAGTGATCTTTTCGGCGCGGGTGATTCCCGAGCCGACGAACGAGGGCCAACGCTACCAGTCCGAACGGCTGCTTCGCATGCAGGGCGCACGCATTTACGACGAGATCCACGTGTCGGGCCACCTCCGCGAGGAGGGTCACTACCAGATGTTGGATGCGCTTCAACCACAGCACATTATTCCCGCCCACCAGGATCTGAAAGGGTTCGCACCGTACGTCGACCTCTGTGAGAGTCAGGGCTACGAACTGGGCCGTGACGTCCACATCACGCGCAACGGCAATCTCATCCAGTTGGTGGAGTAATGACCCAAAACGCGACCGAAAAGCGAGTGCTGGCGGCGATCAAACAGCGCCGCGAACAGGTCAACGACGCGATCGACATCGAACTGCCGCTCGCCGAACCCACACGGCTCTACGAGGCCTCGCGATACATCTTAGAGGCTGGCGGGAAACGACTGCGACCGACGGCCGCCCTTCTCGTGGGTGAGGCAGTTGCCGACGTCGACCCCAGTGCGGTCGACTACCGTGCCTTTCCGACCGTCTCCGGCGGCGAGGTCGATCTCATGCGGGCAGCCGTCTCCATCGAGATTATCCAGTCGTTCACGCTCATTCACGACGATATTATGGACGACGACGACCTCCGGCGGGGGGTCAAATCGGTTCACAACGAGTACGACACGTCGACGGCGATTCTGGCGGGCGACACCCTCTACTCGAAAGCCTTCGAGATCATGGCCGAAGTTGGCGGCAAGCCCGAAAACACCTTAGAGGCGATGCGGCTGCTCTCGTCTACGTGTACAAAAATCTGTGAGGGCCAGTCGCTGGATGTCGCGTTCGAATCCCGCAATGATCTAGCTCCCGAGGAATACCTCGAAATGGTCGAACGCAAGACGGCGGTCCTCTACGGTGCGGCTGCAGCGATTTCGGCGGTCCTGCTCGATGCCGATCAAGCGGTCGTCGACGCGATGTATCAGTACGGCGTCGAATCCGGCAAGGCGTTCCAGATTCAGGATGACGTGCTGGATCTCACCGTGCCGAGCGAAAAACTCGGCAAACAGCGCGGTTCTGATCTCGTCGAAAACAAGGAGACCCTCATTACGCTCCACGCTCGCCAACAGGGCGTCGACGTCGATGGGTTACTCAGCGGGTCGACCGTCGAGACAGTGACTGAAGCCGAAATCGACGCAGCCGTCGACGAACTCGAAGCCGCGGGCAGCATCGATTATGCCCGTGAGATGGCCGCCGAACTCACCGCCCAGAGCAAACGTCGACTCGACGTTCTCCCGGACAACGAAGCCAGCGACCTCCTGGCTGATCTCGCCGACTACCTCATCTCTCGGGGCTACTGACTCGACAGCCGACCACCCACCGTTCTGACTGTGACCATTCGGCAAGAATGATCGACATCGGACTTCCTTACTGAGTTGGTCTACAGAAGTACTGCGTCGACGAGTAGCCCGGAGAAACTACTTAATTGAAATACATTCCACCGGAAACCCGGTGTGGTCGGTACCTACGCGCTCTCTACGGTTTTTTTGTTAGTCGTTCTCTAGTTCGGAGAGCGCGTCGAGAACTTCATCAGCGTGGTCAGCCGGCGAGACACCCTCGAACGAGCGAGCGATACTGCCGTCGGGAGCGACGATGTAGGTGTTTCTGAACACGCCGTCGAACGTGCGGCCAAACATGTTCTTCTCACCATACGAGTCGTAGGCACGGCCTACCTCGCCGTCCGGGTCCGACAGCAGGTCGAATGGGAGATCGTATTTTTCGGCGAACGCCGCGAGATCCTCAACCGGATCGTCGCTGATTCCGAACACGGTGGTGCCGCGGTCCTCGAACTTCGCGAACTGGTCGCGGAAGCTCTTGGCTTCGGTCGTACAGCCTGGCGTGTCCGCCCGAGGATAAAAGTAAACAACTGCATACTCGCCGTCGACCGACGAAAGTGAAACCGTCTCGCCGTGTTGATTCTGGAGTTCGAACGCTGGGGCTGGCTCGCCAACTGAAAGCATGGTTCCGTGTTCGTCGCCGTGTGGAAAGTCGTTGTCTTTCGGCGCTCGACCGGCCGCCAAAGGGAGAGCGATAAACAGCCCCACCGACAAAGAGACGGTATGACAGAACACGCCACCGAACGGGGCTGGTTCGCGGAGCTTGATCCGCAGTCGATCGACGGCGCTCGCGAAGCCATCGACACCGGCTCGGCGTCAGCGCCTGCAGACTGGCCACAGCAGGCCGTCGAAGCCGGCTTTGCTGCCGACGAAGCCGAGTATTACGAGCTACTCCACGAGGCAACAACTGCTGGCACGCGAGCGATCGTCGTCGACCGCGAACAGGCCGACGACAAACAACTCCTCCATGCGGTCCGCGCCATGGACGACGCCGACCGGACGGCAAACGAACTCGCCGAGCGGCTCAGCGAGTGGGCTGGAACGCTCTTTGAGAAGACTGACACCGGCGTCGACGCCGCCCGTGCGGTGGCCGACCGTGAGCCATCGACACCGACCGAAGCGCGTGTGGTCTCACTGGCCGAACGGGTTGACGGCCTCGCGGGGGAGGCCGAAGCACTTCGGACCTTCATCCAGCAGCAGGCCCCCGAGGTCGCGCCCAACCTCAGCGAGATGGCTGGACCGGTACTCACCGCACGTCTAATCGCGTTAGCTGGCGGGCTCGAACAACTGGCGAAAAAACCCAGCGGGACCGTCCAAGTACTGGGTGCCGAAGACGCGCTGTTCGCCCATCTGGCTGGCCGAGCCTCCTCACCGAAACACGGGATCATCTACACCCACGAGTACGTCAGCGGAACACGCCCCCAAGACCGCGGGTCGGCATCCCGTGCGTTTGCGGGCAAACTCTCGATTGCGGCACGGATCGACCACTACAGTGGCGAGCGACGCCCCGAAATTCATGCGGAGCTTGCCGACCGGATGTCGACGATCCGTGCGCGCGCCGAGGATGAGACGGCCGACAGTCGGGAGGAACCATGACTGAACTTCCAGCCGGAATCGAGTACCGACAGTTCGACGGCCGCCAGCGGCTGTCGACGCGCGGCCAGCCTGTCTACGGCGAGCCGACCGACGGCGACTGGCGCTGCTGGGACGCCGGGCGCTCGAAGCTCGGCGCAATGATCGAACTCGGGATGGATGTCGACCTCACCGGTGTCGAATCCGTGCTCTATCTCGGCGCAGCCAGCGGGACAACCGTGAGCCATGTCGCCGACTTCGCCGGGGCGACGTACGCCGTCGAGTTCGCACCGCGACCGGTTCGCGATCTCGTCGACGTCGCCGAGAGTCGACCGAACCTATTTCCACTGTTGAAAGACGCCCGCAAGCCCGAGACGTACGCACACATCGTCGAAGGTGGACTTGATCTGATCGTTCAAGATGTCGCCACACGCGGACAGGCCGCCGTCGCAGTCGACAACGCCCGGTTTCTCGCAGACGATGGCCTGCTGTGTATGGCGATCAAAGCTCGGAGTGAGGACGTGACTGCCGACCCACAAACAGTCTTTACCGATGTGCGCGAGGAGGTAGCCTCTGCCTACCAGGTAATAGATAGTCAGCGACTGGAGCCCTATCACGACGATCACCTCGGAATCGTCGCCCGGAAACACTGAGTGTAGGTTGTGCAGTTTTGTTGGTGGTAGTACAGAGTAATAATATTTTAACACTCACAGCGGTATCTCCGAGTATGAATCAGCAAACGGCATCGGGGACTCGATCAGTGACAGAGAAGCTATCGGCGTTGGGACCGACATGGCTGGCGGGTGCAATCGCCGCTGGCCCCGCGACGATGGCGAGCCTGCTCGTCGCAGGTGCGAGTTTCGGGTACGCCCTCTTGTGGGTCGTTATTCTCTCGGCGCTGTTCGGCGCGCTGGCACAGTATCTCTCGACGACACTCGCATTGGCGACCGAAGAGGGGCTCGTCGAAACTGTCGAGCGTCGACTCGGCCCGAAGTGGGCATGGCTCTTGGTCGCTGACGTCGTGTTGGCGGCGGGATTCGCCCAGCTCGTCATCATGAAAACGCTCGCAGACGCCTCAACCCTGATGACGGGCGTCGACGCCCGGCTCTGGGGCGTCTTTTGGGCGGTCGTGCTTGCGGTCGGGTTGGCGGGTGGTGGCTACCGGATCGCCGAACTCGGAGCGAAGGTGATCGTCTCGGCGATTGTTCTCACGTTTATCGCCTCGCTGTTCGTGGTTCCGACCGATCTGATCGCTGCCTCGGGTGGGCTTGCACCGACGATTCCGGCCGGTGTCGAGGGCGCACTCGTCGCCGCGGGGATTCTCGGCGGCGCGGTCCACATCACGATCATCACGATGCAGACGTATACGGTCCGGGCTCGCGGCTGGACCACTGTGGATAGCGGGCTGGCTCGGTTCGACATTGGCGTCTCGATGCTCGGGGCGTTCGGGCTGTTCAGCATCGCGACGTTCCTCGTTGCCGCCGGCGCACTGTTCGGCGAAGTCGACGCCCAGGGACTTAACGCGGTTGTCGCCGCCCAAGCGCTCGAACCCGTCGCCGGCGAGTTCGCTCAACGGCTGTTCTTGATCGGGCTATTGGGGGCGGCGGTCTCGACGCTCGGCGGCAACACGCTCGTTCCGCCCTATGTCGTCGCCGACAAACTCGGCTGGGAGACCAGGGTGACCGACCGTCGCTACCGAGTGTTGCTGGCGGTGACCGCGCTGCTAAGCGCGGGTGGGGCGTTCATCGGCGGCTCGTTTTTCCAACTGTTGGTGTTGGTGTTGGCGTTCGGGCTCGTTGGAACGCCGTTCGTGATCGCGCTCGTACTCGTGTTGTTGAACGACCCCGAGACTGTCGTCGACGCACCCTCGGTCCCGCTGAATCTCGGTGGGCTTGTCTTGTTCGTTGTAACGACCGTACTGGCCGGGCAGTTCGTCTACGAGCAGATATCGGGGGGACTGACCGTGCTTTCGGGGAGCGTGCTCGTGTTTTCGGTCGTGTTGACGCTCGCGACAGCGATCCTAATCGGCTCGCATCTCCGGACCCGCTTTTCTGGTCGCAACCCCGGTGCCGTCGGCGAGTAGGCAGGAGTGGTCTGCGCTATGTTTGAATCTACGGAGCGCGTATAGGCGCTAATGAAGGCTTCTCGTCGGACCAAGTTGGTGAAACATCTGTCGGAAAAAGAGCTTGATGACGCGATCAATGAAGCACA
>NZ_JAQFWV010000085.1:0-12497 GCF_056175805.1 Halohasta sp. A2
GCTCCCCGACCGACACCTGCTCGGCGAGGTCTTTCGTTCGCCAACTGTCGAGGTCCTCGGCGGCGTCGATCACCTCCCGCTCGCCGTCGCTGTAGGTCCGAATCACTCGGCCCTCCCCGGCGGTCGGAACCCACTCGGGGAGCGTATCGGTATGGACGTACACCACTGCTCCGGCGGCGTCCCGCCCGAACCGCATTACCGCCTGTAGGGTGTCGTGGTCCCGCATATGGGTTAGTACTCGGTCGCCGAACGATCCGTAAGAGAGCCCCGAGCCCTTTTCGTCGCCCCGTTCGACCGCCACTCCGGCGTATGCACCCCATTTTTTCAGGTAGTCGTCGCCGTAGTGGTTCGACCCTATCACCGCCCCCACCCGCTTACTCTTGAATTGGTTGCTCCCGAGGACGTTTCCGTAGTGTTTCGTTTCGTCGACGAGGTCCTGGACGTCCTCGCCGTATTCGGTTTCGGCGGTCGCCGTCGTAATGAGGCCCGGCCGCTCGCCGTGTTCCTCCTGGATCGCTTCGAGCAGGGCGGCGTCGGCGTCGGTGTGAACGTGGTCGGCCGAGTTGTAGGGTTTCACGTACTCGGTGGTTCGAACGATATTCAGGTTCAAAGCGTCCCGAATGTACTCGGTTCGTTCGGCTCCCTGTAGTACTCGGCGGTGGTTCAGTCGCCCCCCGAGCGAGAGCTCCCACAGTTGCTTAGTCGGCGTCCCGTCGAGGCCGACCACCGCACTTGCATACTGTAGGTTCGGTGGCCGGAGGACCGACACCTCGCCACTGTTGCGGTCGAACGCCCCGAGGCCAACTCCCCCGAGGTCGGCGGCTTCGAACCCATTACCGAGGTCCTCCCCGGTGAGTAGGGTAAACACCGCTAAGGGAGCCGCGGCGTGTGCCTTTGAGTCGTCGAATACGTGGCCCTCATCGGCGTCGACACCCTGTTGGTCGAACCAGTCGAGAGCCTCTCCCCGGCGGTCGGCGTCCTCGCGGTTTTCGAGTAGGTCGGTGTAACTGTCGAACGGAACTCCCGGCGTCGTATCCAACCAGTAAGATACTGCTCCCTGCAGTCTCGCCCCCAGCATCGTTTCGTAGGCGTTTGGGAATTCGTCGAGGACCACCGACCGACCGTGAACCACCTTCTCGGCTCGGTAGGCGTGTGAGTAGTGGCCGATCAATACGTCGTAGTCGTCTGGATTGAAGTCCCATTTCGCCGTATAGGAGCAGGTGTGTCCGTCCTGTTGACACGGGAGCCGGTCGCCGAGGACGTGCTCGGCGGCTTTGTGTATCTGCTGGGGGGTCGCCCCGCGGGCGTACCATCGGTCGACTTTGTCGGCCCATTCGGCCCCGTGGTCGCCGTTCGCCGTCTCACAGTGTCGCTTGAAACTCGGGAGTTGGTAGTAGGAGAGGCCCAACTCATCGGCCCATTGTTTGAATTGGCCGTACTGCTCTTTATGCCCCCGCCCGGTGAGAACCGTAATCGCCTCGCCGGTTTCGGCGGCGGCTTTGATCGAACCGTAGCTTTTCCCCATTGTCGGGAGGGCTTCAATCAGTACTCGGTCGCCACTCCCGTAGGCGTCGGCTATCGCCTCGGTCGTTCGATCCCGAGCCTCGTCGACAGTTAGGGAGCCGTCGCCCTGCTCGGCGGTGTGTCGCCAATCCCAGCCGGTCGTCGCTCCGGTCAAGTCCCGAACCGCGGGCGGGAGTAAGGCTCGCGGCTCGGTGTCGGCGTTGCCCGTCCCGCTGGGTGTCCGTCCGGGGTCGAGGCCGTAGTCCTCCTGGATCGCTTCAAGAGTCGCATTGTAAACGTCGGCCGGGAGGCCGTCGAAGGTGTCGCCCTCGCGGGTTTCGTGCTCGACTAATTCGCCGTCCCAATCGGTCGCCTCGCGGGCGACGTGCCGGAGGGCTCGCCTCGGGATCGGGTCGTCGCTTGGGAGTAGTCGCTCGCCTTTGGCGTGGTTCCATGCCGTGAATACCTCGCCGTCGTCGAGCCGACCGTTCGGGCGGGCGGCGTCCCGCTCCCCGTCGTCGACGAGCAGGTACGTCAGGGCGTTGTATGCCTTCTTATATTTGAAATCGTAGGCGAGGCCGCGGTCCTCAATTAGAACAAAGTAATTCTCACTGTCGCCGTGGTGGCCCAGCGGGTTCGTCCCGCGGTATCCCCAGCCGAGGCCCGTCACCTCCCGAATGTCGAGGTCGAATAACTCCGAGCCACTCCCGGAGGATCGGTCGGTCGAACCGTCGCCCCGGCTCGCCTCGGCGGCTTCGAGGGCGGCGTCCCTCGGGTCGTATGCTGGGTGGTCCTCGACGGCTCTCGCGGTCGCCAATATCGGCCGGAGGTCGCCCTCCCACCGGATTAGGTAGTCGTCGAGGTCGACCTTTTGGCTCGCGGGCTGGGGGAGCTCCCCGATCCGGGCGTCGAGGCCCTGCTCGGTAAGGTGGTCGGCGGTTCGAACGGCTCCCCGAACGCCCTCCCCGAATTGTTCGACGTGTAGGCGGTCCCATCCCTCGGCGTCCTCGGCGTCCCGGAGCGATCCCTTCGGCGGCTCGGCGTCGTTTACGATATACACTCTCGACACACCGGCGTCGATGAGTAGGTCGGCGAGCCGCTCTCGGTCGCCACTTTTGAATGAGGTCGTCACCGGCGAGAGACACGCATACCCTGATTGGTGTGCCGTAATGGCGTCGGCGATCCCCTCGGTGATTAGGGCGGGTTCGCCGGGTTCGACCGTGTCGACACCGTATATCGGTTCCTCTTGGGTACACTCATCAATCGCCGAAACGGGGAGTTTGTGGTACTTTGAGGGACCGTCGCCGTAGTCGCCTGCTCGGTCGGCTGGGTGGCCGTCGCCTGCTCGCCGTGAAATCGCAAACGTCGGTCGCCCCTCGGCGTCGAGATACGGGAGGACGAACCGGCCCTTCCATATCGGCTCCAAACTGTTGGCCCAAAACAGCCCCGTCGACAGGATCGCCTCGCGGTCGTATCCCTTCTGCATGAGGTGGTCGAGTAGGCCGGTGTCGCTCGCCGGAGCCCAACCGAGCCGCTTCGAATCAATCGTTTCGTTCGACCACCCTCGCCCCTCGCGGTAGTGCTCCCGCGGGGAGTCGTACTCGACGGTATCAATGTTCGATAGGTCGGCGTCGAGTTGGCTATGGAAATAGTCGACCGCGTCGGTAAACGCCGAAAGGTCGCTTCGTGTGTTTTCGGGTGTCTCGACCGTCGAGGACGGCTGTTTTCCCGCCTCTAATCCAGGGGTTTCGTCCTCGGGAGCGGGATCCTCGCTGGGGGGGTCGGGCGACTGCTCGGCGTTGGCGTCTTTAACCAACACCTCCCCGTCCTCGGTGTCCGACTGTTGGTTAAGCTCGGGCGTTCGGAGCGAGGTATGCGGTTGGTCGGTCGTAAGTGCCTGCTCGATGGGGTCAATCCATTTTGACGGGTTGGCTCCGACTGCCCCAACCGCTCCAATTGCCGAGGTGTCCGGGTTCAATCGGAGGTATTCGGCGAGTTGCGACCGAACGCTCTCAGCGTCATTAGACATGGTATACCCCCGCCCCCTGATCGTTCCTGCCGTCCAGGAGCCCATCCGGGTCAACAACAACTCCCGTTTCTATCGCCGCCAACTCACCGAGTCGGTATTCGTCGTGTCTTCCGTGGTCGACCACTAAAACTGTCAGGTTTTCTGTTACTCTCGGGTTGGCATACGTCTCACACATTGGGGAAAGGTCCTCGGCACTGTCCCCGATCTGGGCATCGGCAATACTAAACAGGTCCTCCGGTCTTTTGGTTGGCGTCACCGCCCGACCAATGATAATATCACCGTGTGTGGTTCGAATACCGACCGCGTCACCTGTTACAGGAATCTCAATTTCGGGGGGGGTATACGCGTTGTATGCTTTCCGTATTGTCTTTTCAGTCGCGCCTATCGGGATTTCGTATTGTTGGAGCTTCTGTATTTCACCGAGGATCACTTCGGGAGAAGCCTCTTTTTTAGCGTCCCCAGCTATTTCCTCGGCGAGTCGTGTGTATGTGCCGTCGTGGTCGTCATTGTTACTGCTCATGATGAAACACCGAAAAAGTCCTTCAGGTCGGCGTCGTTAGGTCTACACGTCGCTCTCGGTTCGGGTTCGCCGAGGCCGTAGACTGCATGATTGGCTCTTGCGACCGCCTCGGCCCCTTTCGACGGGCTCGCTTCGAGGTGGTCGGGGTCAATACGTCGGCGTCTGTCGGTCGTTGTAGTGGCGTTCATTCTTTGAACGCCGAAGGGCCACAAACACCGCTTACTCTAAGCGGTGAAGGCCGAGGAAACCAGTGTCCAACTGAAGGGTCCTCGGCGGGCGGGCTTCGGCTACTTATACGATTCAATCCGACAGACAAAAGCGTTCGGCTGGGGGTCAGTCTTGTTATACTGGTAAAGGGTAGTCAAAAAATAGGACAACTTTATATTGAGTCACCCGCAACCTTAGACCGTCCAACTGGAGGGTCCCTCGGCGTCGTCGGTGGCGTCGATTACTCCCCAAATGCTGTTACACTCTTGAGCTACAGCACCCCCGGGTTTTAACTCATTTGCGTAATTAGGTAAAATCGTCCAACTGGTGGGTCCTCCCTACCGTTTTCTTATTCCTTTGAGTCACTACGTCGACCAGTTTCGCCGTCCCACGGGTCGGGTCCCTCGTCGGCGTCCATCCGTCGCCGGATAACGAGCCGCTCGGGTCGGTCGTATCGGCGGTAGGCCGAGTACACCGCGTTTCCGTAGATTGGGGCCAGGATGAAATACAGAATGTGCCATGCCCAGTTCCCCCGAAGCCCCCGTTCGAGGACGGCTCGCCTCTGTGCCTGGTCGACCGTATCCCACCCGGCGGTTTGGTAGTCAAAGACTGCCTGCTCAAATTCCTGCTCGGTGTCGACGACTTCTCTCATAGTCGAACTCACACCCGAGTTGTTAGAAAGATTCGGTCGGAGGTCACTCTCGACTATCGGGAGTGAGGATTTACCAGGATGAATGAAAGCGGTTACTCGTCGACGACAGTCGCCTCGGTCGGTGGGGCGATGTGGAGGTGCTCGGCTCCCTGCTCGATCTGCTCGGGCGTCGATCCCGTTTCGTCGGCGAGCACGTCGGTTAACTCGTCGACAGAGAGAATTTCCTCGGGGGGTTCCTCGCGGTTCATACCTGTGTGTACTGGGTTCGACGTGATAAGCGTACGTGATGGTTCGCCCCCGTCCGGCCACCGGGGCGGGTATCCCGGCGAACGGTCACCCTCGTACACGTCGATAAAGTACCCAGCGTATCGTTTGAAGTAGTCGACACATGCTCGAATCACCACCCCTCGGTTCGCTGGCAGCGGGGCGTGTGACACGTCAATATGGACGGTCCTCCCGTTCCGCCGGGATATGTCGACATGTAACCCCTCGCTATACACGTCGTGTCCTAATGTGGCGGTTTCGTTGTGGTCCATCCGGGCGAGCTCTGTCCACCGAATTGGGTCAGTGTCGGGTTGATAGTGTAGTAGAATTAGAAACCGCGGGATTCGGCCGTGGTCTCGGTCAAACCCGACCGTAAGGTGACAATCCGGGCGCACGGCGCCGACGTGTTTCGCAACGTCATACCCCGACGGGAGAGAGGGGATCGGCATAGTCGGGTTTTCTTAGAGCCGTTACTTAGTCTCTCCCGAACGCGTCAATAGTCTTTGAGCCACTCCGGCCCACCGTAGGCGTCGACATAGCAGTGTTTGTGCACGGGTTCGCCTCGTGGGTTCGGGATCGCCTTTTCTAATGGTACGGATTCGCCACATAGGTCACACTCGGCCGTGTGGCCCGCCTGTCGGGCGTCGGGGGAGAGGTCTTTCGTTTCAATATACAACTCATGCAAGGCTCGGGGGGTGAGTCGAACACATATCCGCTCTCGGTCCTCGGTGGTTGCCCCTTCGGTGGTAAACGACAGTATCCAGTCGTCGCCGGGCTCGGCGTCGGTGGCTGGCCCGAGTATAATCGTCGAGGCGAGGTCGTCGTTCACATAATACCAGGGCGAATTACGAAACCGGCCGTAGTGTCCGGGTGGGCGCGGATCAGTCGGGTCGACGGTGTCCTCGGTCATTAGATTCCTTTACTCCCATACATAGACTTCAAAATCGTCACTAATATCGGATTCTTCAGCGTCGACATTCGATACCGAAATTTGAAACCGCCAGGAGGTCTCGGGCGGGATATTATTCTCTACCTCACTTCCAGTATAACTCAACCACCCGCCGTCATAGACGGAACCAGCGACAGTCGCTGATTGTTCTTGGTCAGTGGTGTTGTGAACGACACCCGTTATTGTTGATTCATCGGGGTTTACCTCAGTATCCTCTATCTCAAAAGAATCAGGAGAGTCAGACGATAGGTTCGCCCCACGTACATCAATCTCGTAAGAGTCTGGTTCGAATGGGGTCGAGGATTCGACGAAAGGTTGCCAGGTCTTTCCCTCCCCGAGCAGTGGCGCTGATATCGTATCTCGGCCTAAATACCTATCTTCTTCATCGAACCACCGAACGATCGCTTCGACAGTTACGCTGACGTCACCTGTGTTTCTAAGAAAGAACGATATCGTGTATTCATTCTCCCATTCCTCTTGAGACAGTTCAATGTCGACGGAGTCACTGTCTCCAATAGAGTCGTCTTCTGACAACTCATCGGTCTCATTATCCCCCTCTGATTCTTGCTCACTTTCGTTTTGTTCTTCTTCTGTATCTCCCACACTCTCGTTCCCCCCGGAACCTTGTTCAAGGTCGGTACACCCTGCTATCGATATTGCACCGGCCGTCGTGAGGAACGTTCGACGTTTAATACTCATTCAGTGTGCCTCCACATATGTTCGCTCGGCCCTGGTTTCACGACACCTGGAAGAGCCGCGAGAGCCCCGTCTCTGTTGACGTCATTGGTCCATAGTGAGGAAAACCCCGCGTATCCCGTGTCGACGCCCTCTTGGTCGAGGTGAGTTTCAAACTCCGACCGTTTCGCCGATCCATGCTCCCGGAGGTAGTCGTATAGTTCCAAGATAGCGGCGTTTCGAATCTCTCGGGATTCACCACTCCCCGGTAAGTCCATCTCGCGGAGGATCTCGACCGCCTGATCTCGGCGTTTCTCGCCCTCTGTTGGCACCGTTGGTGTGTCGCTGGGTGTTTGACCGCTTCCAGGGTCCGGCATCCTGTCGACCGAATCTCGCGGCGTCTGTTGGACGTCCTCGGCGAGCCACCACACTGTATTTCGGCCGCCTATCTGTTTACTCTCGAGCTCTCCAGTATCCTCCAAAGACCGGAGCCGATTCAATACACCGCGGCGTTTGATTGGAACCGCCTCGGCTACTTCGGCCGTCGAAAGGACGGGATCGGCCGTCGACCGAAAGGTGTCGAGTAAGTCTTGGTCGGTCACTCTCGGCTTTCGGCCGCCTTTGGAACTGTTATCAGGCATTAGTGCCTACTACGGTATTGGTTCCCTAAAAGGCATCCCCTCTAAGGTACTACTGGTACCTACTAAGGTACAAACCACCAAAATTTCTGTTTAGAGAGCCATCAATGCCTTTATGGTTAATACCTTCTAAGGTAGTAGTAAGGAAGTGTGGTCACTCGGGCGTTGTAGAAACGCCCCGGTGGTAGGACACCGAGGCCGGGCTTCTGATGGACAAAAACCCATGTCGACAACAGAAACCAGCGAAATTGAAACCGTCGAATCGAACGCCGAACTCCCCGCGGATAACGTCGCCGTCGCCGACACCGGCTCGGGGTTGTTGGTCTTTGAGGTCGAAACCGAATACCGAGCACACCTCGGGCGCGAGGCCGAAACCGGGCGAGAGTTGGTCGGCTTTGCCGACGTGTCCGATTGGTCGGCCGTCGCCGAGGCCCTTCGATCCCGCGGGCTGGGTGTCGGTGCGACTACCAACCTCCCGGAGTACTCGGTCGACCAGCTGTAACGGATGCCTCTTTGTAGATCGCCGGGGGAGCAGTCCTTCCCCAGCCAGCCCTCTCTTGCCATCAAGAGGAACCAAGTAAACGGTTAGTGAACGGTTAGTGAGAACCAAGTCGACACCAAGAGGACCCGGTCACTTGGTGTTAGTCTAGGTTTGGATCGAGGAGCCGCGTTACTCGTCGTCGGTATCCATCCCGAACAACCGCCACTTGAGACGCGTTCCCAGCCCGGCCTCACGCCACCGCTGTTCTTGCGATCTCTCCTCTTGAACGTACTTCACTAACTCCGTGTGTTCCTCACGTTGCTCAAGAATCAGCCGATTACGGTTCCGTTCCTGTTCTAAGTCGCTCTGTAGTTCCTCGCATTGTTTTTTGAGCGAATCCACCTTTGAGCGTAATTCGTCGGTCCTCGCTGTGTTCGTTGCGTGATTCGAGCACATCCCGTATGTGTTCGGACCGTGTTACGCCGTGTTTGTCGGCCTCCTCCTCAAGCGAATTGAGTGTATCCTTTGGGATACGGAGCGTAATCTGTTCCATATCCCGGCGTGTTCTAATCACATCTCGATAAAACCACGTCAGACAGTGACACCCAGAAAAGGCCGGTTTTCGTCGAAACATACCAGATTGCTTAGTCGGATTGGCAACTATTGTCGGTTGATTCTGGCCTCTTGCTTAGCCGCCCTGATATGAGTACAAAAAGAGAGGTACTCACATCATGTGATTATGGGTAACTGAACGGTGTGTCCATAATAGACAAACAGCTAAGCAATCGTGTTATACAACTAACCTGAACACCCCGCATTTCCGCTGTAGTTGCACGTGGTCGAATCGGGGAGTCGACGATCTACAACTTACCAACTACAAAGAGGCCTCCGTCCTTGCGCACGCTCGCGCATCGGTGGGAGTCGGTGCGACTACCAACCTCCCGGAGTACTCGGTCGACGAACTCCCGAACTAATCGCCGAGCGCCTTTTTCATAGTTATTGTCACTACCAAAAGAGACATTTATCCAACTGATTGTTTTACACTCGCCGGTCAGAGGCCCACCCCAGCCGTTTTGTATCAGATTGGTTAGTCGGATTGGCAACTCTTGCCGGTCGCACACACCGCGTTTCCGTTGTTATCTTGCCGACCGCCGAGCCGTCTGTCGGTTTTGCCGTGGTTCATATGAGACGATAAAAATCGTTATCGCCCTATGTGTTAGTAAAATACTGGATTGAGGCTGGCGATCACCTAGGGCAGTGAAAATTTAATATGTCATAGACACTTTTTACCAACCTTTTTAATGCTGGATATGCTCTTTTTGTATAACGAACTTGTATCAAGAAGTTAGGTTAAGCTTACCACTTCCTTGAAAAGGTTCAAACAAACTTATGAAACTCACAAGCATATTCGGGAAAAGCAACGATGAAAGGGCTGTATCGCCTGTCATAGGGGTTATTCTCATGGTTGCCATCACTGTAATTTTGGCGGCTGTGATTGGAACGTTCGTCCTCGGGTTTGGTGATAGCGTTGAGTCTACCCCGCAAGCAACCATCGACTTTGATTTGAATGAAACTGATGATGAATTAACCATATCCCATGGTGGCGGTGACACGATTGACGACGATGATCTTGAGGTAACGATAGCAGGAACCGAGAAAACCGGTGTGTTCAGCGACGGGGATGAATTCTCAGCAGGCAGTGAGCGAACGGTTGAAGATCTTGACGAAAATGATGCGGGAGAAACCGTACGTGTGACCGTCACTACTGGTGGCAGCAGTAGTGTCATTGGGACATTCGACATACCTGAAGACGCTGATCTAGCGAGTGCGTAGGCATAATAATACAGCATCTCTTGCTGTTCCGCAGTCCTACATACATTTTTCTTAGCGAATGACCACTCAACGAAACATAATAGCGGGTGAGAAGCGCCTCGCTCGCACGTACAACCACCCAAGTTATGACGACTCATACGATGCGGTCAGAGATTACCGTCGCGTACAGCGAGTTGCGGCAAGGAACCCGAATAAGGGCTCTCAAGCACTGTCAACGTTGGTAGAGCTTCCACGGAGTCGTATTCGTGGGTGGGTAGACAGTGAGAACCCTGGAATGCCAGATGCGGTTCGTGCCATAACCGTCGCACAAAATAAAGGTTGGTTGAACCCCACTGGCGATATCGCTGTAGCGTTGGCGAGTCTTATGGGTCACTTACTTGGAGGTGGTTCAATCGCCAAACGAAACTATACACCGAGTGTTTGTGAGGGGCGACGCGTCTCGACAAAAACGATAGAGCCAGCCTTTCGGCAACTTGGGGTTTCTACAACCACACGGCATACAGACGCAACCGATCGTGCAACCGAAATCGTTCCAACGCAATACGGTACAATCCTTGGGCGGATGATGGTCGCATATGGTTGTCCGGCGGGCGGACGTAATGATATTGTGTCGGTTCCGAAGTTCCTCGACCAAATGGATATTACAGGGCATACAGCATTCTTAGAGGCATATGTTCTGCATCGAGGAGTGAACTACAGACAGAAAGCGACAAGTTACCTGCAAGGTGAACAACCACCGGAGTTCCATCGTGCAATTGCCGAGTTGATTGAATCCGTAACCGGAGAATCAGCAAGAGCTGGTGAGCGCGGTGTCACAGTCTCCGCAGCGGCAATGCGAGCACTCAATCTTGACGAGTGAGCGAATATACGGTAGAACTCGATAATTAGCGCTATGTGCTGTTCAAACATACCGTTCAAACCCGCTTTGAACGTACTACAAACGCGTGTATGCACCCCCTGTTTTGCGACTGTATGTAGTCGTGTCACCGCCTCGCGCACGCTCGCGCATAGGGTGGGGGTTACCCCCTCCCCCTCAATCAGCCAACTAAGTGAAATTCGACGTGGTCGACGTGTGGTTTGACGGCCTCAACAGTAGGGTAAACGTCGCCGGTCATGGTATCCATACAGCCGCGTTCGTGTGGGATTAGGGACGCTACTTTCATCGGTCCAATAACCCGACTATGGCTCCGGTATCGGTTCCAACTCATGGCACACAACTACAGGCGATTGTGTGGGTATCTCGTCGCCAAATTGGTAGCCCTCCGGTGGCTCCGGTTCGGATACCTCCCCGTCGTCGAGCCCCCCGCGGTCGCCTATCATATCCTCGGTGACAGTCACCACAGAACTGTGAATACTCACGTCACCGACCGGGCCACCCTTCAGCTCCTCAAGTTCGTTCCTAATCCCGCGTTTGGTCTTACGCATAGGTTTCGAGTATTGGTGGTATGGGGTCGTCGTTCGCTCGTCTAATCTCGTACTCACGCCGGAGGTCGTCGTCGTCTAATTCCTCCCACAGTTCACACGCTAATACGCTGTTCTCACCTTCGAGTGACTCACCGGGCCAGGTGTCGGTGACAGAACCACACGCATGAATCATTAGAACTCCCACGTCTGGGTAGCCATTGGGCCACACGTTCGGGACCGCGATATGTAGCTCGTCGTGTCGGTCGCTGTCGGGCCATGCTTGAACTGTTAGTTCTGGGTGGGGTGATTCATCCCGTGTGGCCATCCCGCCGTCTGTGGCGTGATTGAAGCCCGTAAGAAGTACCATTAACGGAGCCCCACCGGAGGTTTCGTCGGTGAGGCCGTCTAATTCCTTTTCGAGTTGGCGTTTTGTCAGTCGGGTCATTGGTTGTATTGGTCTTTCAGTTGCTCGACCTGCTCGGCGAGCTCCTCTAAGTCCCGGTCGTTGGCTACCTGTCGACGAACGTTTACCGCGTAGGCGAGAGCCCGAACCCATTTGATACGGACCTTTTCGTTCTCGGGGGATCGAACCCGACCGTTTTCAACTTTAAATTTGGCTTCATCAATCGCTACGTCTAACGTGTCAAGCATAGCCTGGTAGTCGGTCGTGTTGGTCCCAGCAGGCGATCCCTCGGCGGGGTCCGTCCTCGCGTCGGTACTCACCGCGTAACACCCCAGGGGTTCAAACGCCAAAGACGCCGTTTTGCCGTGTCTGACATAGGTAACTCGGTCATGCTGGTATGCGTTAATATACGTCTATCTACCACTTAGTAGCTGGCTTATTTTGGGTCTAAGCGTCGCTATCGGACCGGCGAGGTTTGACGTCCCGAGAGGGTTAGTCGGCGGGATCGGGCGGCGCGTCTCCCGTGGTCGAACCACTTTCGGCGGCGGTCGACGGTGTCGGTCCCTGCTCGCCACCTCCCGAGCCGTCCTCGGTGGCCGAGTTGCGGAAATCCCACGTATAGATACTACTACGTGTTATTTCTTGAACCGCCTCGGGGTCGGTGTCGTCAAGATCGACCGGCGTTAGTTCAACCTCCCCGTGGTCACTAACTTCATGTAAACCGTCGTTCTGCCAAACGTATCCCCGGCCGTCGAACTCCCGGGCGACTACTCCCCGCTCGGCGAGGCGATCCAGGATATTGAACACTTGTCGCTCCCCGACCGACACCTGCTCGGCGAGGTCTTTCGTTCGCCAACTGTCGAGGTCCTCGGCGGCGTCGATCACCTCCCGCTCGCCGTCGCTGTAGGTCCGAATCACTCGGCCCTCCCCGGCGGTCGG
>NZ_JAQFWV010000086.1:0-12443 GCF_056175805.1 Halohasta sp. A2
GATAAAATTAAACGTCACGAGTAAATCCTTACGCCGTATAGTATTTTCAGCTAGATAAATTTACCGTAATGAACGCTCAAGAGCTACAGAATCTGACGTTTCTGTCGGTGTTTCTTGGACAGGCTCTCCAGGACGCCGAAAAAGACCACGGCTTCTGCATCATCAACCCCAAAGGAGGCCTCATCGACGAACTCATCGCCAAACTCCCCGACAAACGAGTCGACGACATCATCTACATCAATCCTGGACAGGAGCCGGTAACTTCGATAAACGTTCTTGAACCCGCGATCACGGACGGAATGACCGTGGCGCAGAAAGAAAACCAGAAAGAGATCATCGTCTCCGACCTCATCGATCTATTCAAACGCCAAAGCGAGAACTGGGGAGACCAATTCGGACGAGTACTCGAAACACTGCTCCGAGCCCATATCGACCTTAACATCAAAGAAAACGGATCTAAGACTCTGATCGACGTTTTCCGCTGCGTCATCCAAAACGAGGCCCTCACCGAGCTCATCGACCAGACAGAAGACCCAGTGACTCGGGAACAGCTTGTCCGGATCAAGGAGGATATGTCCAGCTACGAACTGGAACCTCTCCAACGCCGACTGAACGACTTCGTGATGAATCCCACCATCCGGAGAGTTATCGGAGCCGAAAAAAGCGGAGTCAACTTCCAACACGCCATCAACAACGGCAAAATCATCTTGGTCGACATCCAGAAAGGAGAAATCGGCGACACCGTCTCAGAACTCGTCGGCTCCATCATCATCACCAAGATCTGGGCCGCAGCACAGAGCCGGGTCACCCAACCGATCGACCAACGAGTACCCTTCCATCTCTACGTCGACGAACTGCAGAACTTCGCAGGCGAGGGAAGCAACTTCACCAAGATCCTGAGCGAGGCCCGCGAATACCGGCTCGGTTGCTGGCTCGCCACCCAATACCTCGACCGACTCGCACCGGAAATGCGGAGAGCAGTCACCAACAACTGCCGAACCAAAATCGTATTCGACCCCACTGGCAGCGAAGACCTCTCACGGATCGCCAGGATGCTCAAAGGCCTCGACAAAAACGACTTGACACGGCTCGGAAAATACCGGGCAGCCGTCCAGAAACCCGCAGAACGAACCCAGCAAAATGCAATCACCTTCGACACCTACCCACCATGGGAAACCGATTACAGCAGCGTCGAGAACATTAAAAAGAAGAAGGCCGCTGCAACCTCGACACAGAAAGCCGAGATCACGTTGAATCAGTCGCTCGGCAAATCCAACAACGCCGGGAAAGAAGCCCATCAAGAACTCCTCGCAGAAGCCAAAAAAGAGTTAGAAGAACGCGGGTTCATGGTGAACCTACTCTACCAAGACCCAGGAGACGACAAACCAGACGGCCACGTCCACATGCCCAATGGCGAGATCGCACACCTCGAAGCCGAGCTCTCCACGCTCAGCAAACCCGTGAAAGTCCTCCGCAACCTGCAACGAGCCGCTGAAAAAGACCGGGAAACCATCTTCATCGTCGAACAGGGCAAAGCAGCCAAACTCAAAAACATCGTCGACGACCCGAAAAACCGGCGCGGAAACGACCACGAAGACTCAGACGGCAGCTACAGCTACTACACACTCGACGACCAACCATTCACCGACTTCGAAACAATCGAAAACGCCGAATACCGGATCCTCGAACACGGAGAAGAACTCCAAAAATACGAACAAAAGACCCCTGACTGCCCTGAACTCCAGCAGTACGATCGTGAAGAGTTAGAGGTCTTCTGCCTTGAACGAGAAGAAGACGGATTCTGCACCGCACTCGAAACCCATTGCGTCCTAATACAGAGCGATGACTGAAGTAGAGCTACGGAACAAGGACCAAGCCGTCCTACAAAAAATCAGAGAAGGCCTCAACGACACCCAAAAAATCACCTCACACACCACACTCGAAAACCACCACGTCCGCTACGCACTGAAAAAACTCAACAACAAAGGCCTCATCCACCTCGAAAAACCCGACGGCATGACCGAACGCGTCATTAACGGGCAAAGAAGAGTCTTCCAAAAACCCTGGCAAGCCACACTCACCGAAAAAGGCCTCAACCACCTCGAAGAATCCCTAAAACAGGAGACAGAGGCCTACGGAAACATGACCCACAAAGAACTCATCCAGAAAGTACACCAACTGGAAGCTGAAATAGAGACTCTCCAACGCTCACTAGAGGCCTTTAGAAAGCAAGTGAAAGAACATCTATAAGCTATACATCGGTTTGATACGGCTCTTCCTTTGCTTCCTGAATCTCTTCATCCTTCTCAATCTCAGATCCGGATCGATTCTTATTGTTTGATGCAATATCTCTCATCGCCTCCTGCTTCTCGTCAAACCCATCTTTCAGCTTCGAGAGCCCTGTTGACAATCCCTGAACAAAACGCTCACCCTTACCAGTGATTCGAAAACGGTGCGGCTCGCGATCCTCATCAACATCAGCCATCTCCAAATCCTCATAAGATTGCATCCTACTCGAAAAACCAGGGTCAAGCGGACCGTGCTCTTCCCTTCTGAACTTCCAATCATCAGAATCAGTCTCTGAGTTCCTATATTGGTACAGCGACTTGTGGTATTTCAACCTGCCCTCAATCTCCCCTTCAAACTCAGAGAGCATCATCAACCGCGGATGCAACTCTTCATCTCCATCATTATCAGTCATATGAAGTCACCGATCTTAGTCTGTAGAGGCTCCCTTTTCAGGATCTCTACCTGATCAAAACGAGGATCTATCGAGGTGTTAGAACTGGTTACAATTAGCTGTTTATCTAAAGATAAAATGTACTCAAGTGCTGCTTCTCGATTTTCCTCCTCTTGTAGATTTGAAAATGGTTCATCCAATACTACTACATCCCACTCAATAGCTCCGCTCTCGGTCGCAAATCGGCCCAAGGTACAGGCAAAAGAGATATTCAGCAGGTGAAGCTCAGAACCACTCAAGTTACCTCCTCTATCGTACTCACGGAGATTATTCCGTCCAGGGAACTGAATTCGTCCCTCCTCAGAAATACTGATTCCAAGCTGTAGATTAGAATTCATCTGGTTGTAAGCATCTTCCCAAGCCTCACTGAACTCCTGAATACCTGCCTCGAAACTTTCCTCGGTCAATTCTTCAACCAGTCCTGATGCATGATCATAGGCCTCAGAATAGGCATCAGATTTCTCTTTGATCCTATCAATCTTTTCGTCAAGACTCTCGCGATCAGATTCGAGCTCCTCTAAGTTAGTAGAAATTGATTCAAGCTCTTCTTGCACATGATCATGAACCTGTTGAATATTGTGGTCGTAATTATCCAGTCTCCGCTTAGTGAACCCATCTAATTCTTCGAGTTCAGGCCTATCTTCTTTCAGATCGTCAATCTGATCAGAGACATCATCTCGTTGATCTTGTAGCTCTTCAATCTCTTCCTTCAATTCCTCAAGCAGATCATCAGACTCTTCAATCTTCTTACTAAGACGTTGCTTCAAACGATCAAGAGAATGATTGTGACCACAGTAAGGACAGTAGCCGCGCTGAATCCGATTCTTAGCTTTCTCAGTTGTAATCCTGCGATCACAGGTAGGACAGACAAAATCATTGACTGCCTCCGCAATTATATCATTTACTTCAGATTCGTAGTTCTCCTGCTTCCTTTTCTTCCGGTGAAGCTTCCGAAGACGCTTACGCAAACCCTCCTTTTCTTTGAATAACGCATCAAGCCTGCCCTCTACCTGCTCATCTTTCTTCAACTGTTGGCTGAGCTCGGCCAGTTCACCCGACTCAATTTGCGATTCAAGCCGATCGTATTTCTCTTTTTGCGACTCCAGATCACTAATCTGCCTGTCGAGATCAGACTCTTCCTCTAAAATACGGCGTTTGGTATCTTTTGTCTCAACTACCAGTTCGCTCAGTTGCTCTTCAGCATCTTCTAACCGGGAAATTCTTTGTTCAAGTTCTCTATTAGTAACACTCCGAATTAGTTTGGTTCTTTGACTTCGACTCAAATCGTCTAACGGCATTTTGCCGATATGAGAGTGGACAAAAAGAGATTTTAGAAGATTCGTATCCCCAAGATCATCAGAGAACACCTCAGAAGCTTTCGAACCCTGTAGTGTTTCACCTTCTCTTTCATACTCGGCTTCTGGATTACCCCGAAAGAACCGACTGTCATTTGTGAACTCTAATTCAACCTCATTTTGGCGGCCAGTTGCCAAATCAATAGTATATTGTGGCCCAAGAAGATTGTAAAGAATAGCGTTGAAAGTCAGTGTTTTACCTGTTCGACTTCCTCCCCTGAGCAGCTGTGAATCATTACTTACTGATTCGATCTCCATTCCTCGATGCTCGCCACCAGCGAACTCTTCAATATTTAAGGAGTTAATCTTCATCTGTTATAGAGTATAGTTTTACTGAACTTTTAATTACCTGTCGGAGATTGCGATATTCTCGGTAACTGAATAAGTAAACCACTATAAGAGACCCAATCAACGAAAGACCGGCATACATCAAGCCATACAAGTAATTTACAGCAAACGGCAGAGAACATCCGATCAGCAATCCAGAAAGAATAGTTACTAAGTGTCGGTGTGCTTTCCCATCCATTCTATCTATACGGTCTTGAATATCCTGATTAGCATCCCAATAGAACTCGTCTTCACCCGTACGCTCGTCAATACTGCTGAAAATCTCCTCAATCACATCACCTGCAAAAAGCTCCATCAAACCGTCATTGAATAAAACACTCACAAAAACCAAGA
Organism: Halohasta sp. A2; assembly: GCF_056175805.1. Taxonomy (NCBI): domain Archaea; kingdom Methanobacteriati; phylum Methanobacteriota; class Halobacteria; order Halobacteriales; family Haloferacaceae; genus Halohasta; species Halohasta sp. A2. The sequence goes on from NZ_JAQFWV010000086.1 coordinate 4,777, forward strand.
CTACAGAAGGAATTCCAGCAGCCAATAAATAAACAGTATTACTCAGTTCGAACGATGACAAATAGAGAAGCCCTGCGCTGTAGATGAAGAGGAACAGAGCACCCCAACTCTGTTGAATCTGCTTACTAAGCTGCATAAACAACTATCAACACCAAAAAGTTAGATAACTTTCCCCTCACACCTTCCATATCAATTATATAACTAAGCACACGATCTAAATCAACCTGGACTGTGGTAATCACTCTCGGTTTCTCTGACGAACTCACCATCCTCGTCAAGATGGAATACTGCTCGCATCTGCGTTTGGCCCATCTGATTTCCTCGCATATCCCCTGTGATCATTCTCTTCTCACCCTGTACAACCCAGACAATCTCCAAACCCTCATTACCTAATTCTTCCAAGATATTACCGCTTGCTCCGATCATCGACAAGGAATCCGCCCGATCGTACAGTCTTTCTGCTTCCGATAAATCAGCTACTCTAACCGGGTTTGACGACTGCTGTCTGAACTCCTTCGTATCCCCGACCCACTCCAAATCTAGTAAATCCGCAAGGTAGGGAGAAGGTCCATACATACCATACTTCTCGTCAACAGAACAGTCATACTCTGCCTCCCACAACAAGTCCAAAGCCGTGTTCTCGACGTCAACAGGACAGCCCCTGATGGCTGAAGCACCGTCTTCCCAACGATCTTCCACCAGTGGATGCCACGGGAATTCCCCTCTTAAAGTCTGTGTAAACACGGGTAGAGAAACTAATTCGCCTTTTTTGTCGTCGCTATCAACCCAGTTCTCGGTAATCCAATCCACTACGCTTTGTTTTTCGTCTTGGTCTACAATTACGGGATCAACTCGGCAAAATACATCCCGATCAAGCCGTGAATCAGTATCCTCCTCAGCACTCCACTTGTAGATACCATGTAACGGAACCCACACTTCACCGTTTACAGAAAGCTCCAGCAAGGGAACCAATTCAGGGAATTCTTCGTGATCCTCGATCCATTCTTCAGTCGAGGCTTCGTTAATACGGCAGTCATACTCAACAACATCATCTAAGGAAACATCGGAATCCGGATTAGGGTTTAGCACGGAAGGATCGATATCTCTGTTGAAGTATGCCCAAGGACCGTTGTAAGGCCTTTCCGTTGTTGAATTCGAGAATTCGCAGTTATCAGTTACCCAAGCCACCAGTTCATAGTAGGCGATCCACTGATACTTTTTGCTGAACCGTTCCGGCTTCCTTGTCCCCCTACCGTGGTTCGACCATCGATTCAGGTAATGGTCAAAGTCACCGAAGTAGTCAGGATGCCAACCAAGATCGAATACCCTCTTCGTAATCCAACGTAGAGCCTCAGAACCGGTTAAATCATACCCGTGAACATGGCTACCATCGTGGTTGGTGCCTACGATGTATCTCGCAAAGTCACTGAAACCGTCTCCCTCAAATCCGGACCCTGTTAATCCTATCCAGAAACGGGATTCAAGCTCCGAATCCGCATCCTCTAACCGTTCAGTCACCTGCTCCCGTAGCTCCTCAGATGTCGGTATATCAATACTGAACGAGCTATCATATGGAGGTCTGACCAGGTCTAAGTCCACAGTGTAACTATCGACTTGGTGATTTGCTAGTTCCACTAATCCTCTGGCATAGTCCCTTATCAAGAGATGCGGTGTAGGATCGTCGTCTTCAAACTCTAATTCGTAGATGGTATCAGACAATTCAGTCACCGCATCATTTTCCCTGTGCCGTAGACCCCCGCCGTAAGCGGCTGCATAGATGCGTTCCAAAATGTACGGATCATTCACGTCCTGGAAACGCTTAATCAGGCCAATGTAGATCTCAAGATCAGATCCGACTACGTTAACTATTGACTTGGTGGCTCGATCACGGACATATCTATTAGGACACGAAAAGAACCAAGAGAGCGAAATCGACATTAAGCGTTTCAATTCCAGAGATTCAATCGGCTCATGCTCCAGAGAGTATCCCCAGTTAATCAGTCGGAAGACCTCAGAAGTCTCCTCCTTGAACTCCTCGTGAAGAAACATCGACCAGTTGAAATCAATGGCCACGACTTCCTTGTTTATTAGAACGCTGTGAAGGTATTCTGCGTTCAAGGGATGATCAGTGCTTGTAGCCAAGGTAAGCAATACTCGCCACAACTCATGCAAGTCATCAAGAAGCTCGATCTCCTCCCAGAGGAACTCTTCAACCTCTTCTTTTAATCCACCTTCCGAGTCAGTAAGTGTTTCAGGATCACGCCAACCCAAGCTCTTGATGAACGGTGTGAGTATCTCGTCCGAATCAAGATACTCGAATATCTCCACACCTTCTTGTTCAGGAAGATGGATAGCAAACGCCTGAATCAGACCTGGATACAGATTCGGGTTCTCAAATATCTCCTGTAGGCTATCGTTCTCAGAGACGGCTTCCCCAAAGTCGTCTTCTACGTATAGATCCAAGTACTGTTGTGCCAGCATGTGATCTGCGAACTTGTCATACGAAAACCTAACAGATTGACTGTCATCTTCCTTAAAAGGAACCACCTCCGAAATCACACCTTCGCTCAAAATGTGCCTGTAGAGGCTTTCAGGATACCGTCTGCCCGGTAGGAAATCATCAATTATCTCCTTCGCTGTCTCCTTCGGGAGATGCTTCGTTCCTTCACCTTGTTGAGCCATTTCACGGGCCAAGGCCTCTACGGCCTTCCTCACCTTGTTCTCGCTTGGGTCGTACTCCAGCCTCCGCCAGAGCCGGTCGTTGACCCCATTGATGTATCCTTCAAAAATCTGGGTCAGTCCTTCAGGCCCGTGTGATATTCGACTCTGCCCCTGTCTCTCCAGGTTTTCACAGAACAGTTTCAGAAACAAGGGAACCTGGAACTCGCGTTTTAGAACAGGGATTGAGGAATGTTCTATCCCGTGTTCGTCGAAGAACTTTCGAACTGCGTCGTACTCTACGTCTCTGAAACCGCCGTGACGTGTTTCAACTATCTTTTCCTGAATACTGTCTGGAATTACAAGCTCCTCGTATCCAGTACGGCAGCTAACACATAGGCCGATGTGCGGATAGTCCTCCAGTTTTTTCAGAATACCTGGAAGCTGCCTTGCCCAAATCTGTGGATCAGGGCTCTCATTCAAAGCATCAATCATAATCAGGGATCGAACTCCGCGAGACTCGCCGAGAGAATTCAGGGCACTAAGGAAGTCTTCAGTCGTACAATTCAGTCCAAACCGTTCGATAATTTGAGTCCAGACATCTCTGCCGGAGAAGTTCTCTCCGAGTACTAGGACAGTGGGATATCCTTCCTCCACACGGGCTCTGGCGACGTTGCAGAGTAAGTGGGTCTTCCCCATACCAGCTTTGCCAAGCAGCTTTAGAGCGGGTGTTTCTGCAACCTGTAGGTCTTGGCTATCGACAAACCTTCGGAAATTGTAAACTTCATTTCGTACCTGCTGGAAGTAGTGGAGAGTTCGTTTTTCGGTAGATTCTCTGGTCTCTTCTTCGGCCTCTTCCTTGAGAGTGCGGAGTTCTGGTTCCAGTTCCTGTTTTGCCTCATCTGCTTGTTCGAGTGTTTCGTCCAGTTCTTGGATCGGAATTTTCTCGGTAACTTGGTCGATATCTTGGAGTAATTCCGGGATCTTCTCTACCGCTTCACGTAGATCTATATAGGCATCTTCGTCCGCCGTTTCTAAGACGGATATGTAGTTATCGGTGAACAAGCTGCTTGCTTCGCCATTGAGATCTTCCAACCGATTTTCAACGTTTTCTATGAAGGCCTGTGTTCTACCGAGCGGTTCGAAGATGTCTGATGCGCTGGTATCAACATGGAGTTCCGGTGTGTACCGATCTTTAGCGTTTGAGATGGAGACTTCGACTTCGGTCTCTAATTTTGAGTCAGTTAATTGCAGCTCGGTTAGGAGTTCGTCGGAAAGTTCTGTTCCGGCTGCGTCTTGGCCCTCTTGCTGCTGTTTCCAATGCTCAAGTTTCTCGATAGGGTACTCCTCTGGATTTTTATCAATGTAGGTGTGGTGGGTAGGGCAGAGGAGAATGAGATTAGAAAAGGCGTCGACCTCGTCTTCACTTAGATCAGGATCGTACCTTGGGCCCCCTTCGCTTTGGGCTCTGATGTGGCAAATTTCACCTATCACTATTTTCTGCTCAATATCAGCAACCTCCTCTTCACAGTCTGGGTGGCCACACTGGTTCCCAGATGCCGCCCAGAGAGTTTTTAGAGTTGAACGCTTGATAGTCATTTCATTTGCGTATTATTACCGAGGACATTGATAGCATTACTATTTTCCGGAGTCTCTTGCTTCTATAGGGCTCAAGTCGTGGCGTCGAAAATGTATGCCGGGGATTCGACGTTTTTGAGTTTGTCAGAGTGTATGATGCTGTTTCTGGAGTTACCTGCGATTGATCTGGTGTCATCGAATTCGTTGTTTATCATTTTGGTTTTTTGTCGTGTGAAGGAGTATTAGGGCATATTTCTTTGTCGAGTAAGGGTTTGACTTGGTTTCAGATTGGGAATGTTTGTCCGATTGTGGATCACTTTTTGAGGCATTGTTCGAGGAGTTTTTCTTGGGTGAGTGATGCGATGATGAGGCTGCGTTCTTGGGGCTTCATCTGTGCGAAGGCCTTTTTATACCGGTTGATTGTATCGCGCGAGACCCCGACTTCTTCGGCAGTCTGTGTCTGATTCATTCGGACAATACAATCAATGTAGGCCGTGGCGTTGTCTCGTGTAAGAGAATATTTTGAGAGAAGATCGTCTACTTCAGTCATGGATAGATTTTGGATTTTATTTATAAATAAGAGAGGGAGGGAAACAAGCGATCCTACCCTCTTGGAATTTACGGGACGATCCATGTTTCGTAAATATACTGAGTCATGATTTCCACGTAATCCTCAATGATTTCTTCCGGATCCCGGTCTTCTGCAAGCCGTTCAACAATACGCTCTTCATCATTTTCATCGGGGAGATGTATGACAATGCCGTCTTCTCCATTGTAAAAGGGAGTTGCATGGAGTTCCAATGGGAATTTGCTTGGTTGATTTAGAGACCAGTAGAGGGTTGAGGCCTCTTTGTCGTACTGGAGCTCCCAATCTTCGTACTCTGCATCTTTGTGTTTCCAGTAGATTCGGGTTGCCGCTGTTTCTCTCAAAAGATGATTTTTGGCCTTCCGTTCTGCATCAATTCCTTCCCAGCTTTCACCGCATTTGCACTCAATACGGTCGCTTTCCAGATGGTCTGGCCGGTGATCTTCATGCTTGATTCCTCGGTCAAATTCATAGTTTTCAGTTAATCGAAGAGACTTCACGACTGTTGTAGGGTAGTAGCCTGTCAGTTGGTGATCGGGTGAAGGTTCCACTTTTTAGATCTCACCTCCGTTCTGGACAGCTTCGATGAAGCCCTGGTTCTTCAGATTTCGGCTCCACTGTTTCACAAAGGATTGGATACGGGGCAACCCGTTTTCGTTGTGTTGATGGATCATCGGGTGCTGTGTGTATCGTATAGGAGTCCATTTTCCAGGGGTGTTGATTCGGAAGACGATTTCGGGGTCGCTCATTAGGTCACCCATCTGCTTGTGGTAGTGGGCTACACTGATCCGGTTGTCTCCGATTTTTTCAATGGTTAGATCCATTGTTCCGGAGGCCTCAATTGTGTAATGGTCCCCGGTTTCCATTTGTGATTCAGGGTTTGTGATTCCGTGGTGTTCCAGTATTTTCTTGACAGTCTTCATTTTATTCAACCTTATATGACAATTAGACTATAACTTTTATATAAGGTTAGGCTATGTGTAAGATAAACCTATTTGTTGTAGAAAGCTGGGTCTTGACGAATCCAGCATTAATTATATAAAACTTATATCAAAGTTATACTTATGCCAACTACTTCAGTAGATATCCCCTCCGTCCTCTACCAGTACATTGAGACAGAGGTAGAAGGGGGACAGTACAAATCGAAGGCCGAGGCCATCCGATCCATGATACGAAAAGAAATGGAGAGAAAGCACTCTGTCAACGAAGAATTATCTAAAGAAACACTGAGAAAGATCGAGGAAGCCCGCGAGCGTGGCAACGTTGAAGGAGACATTAGAGAACTTATCGAAAGCAGTCTTTGAACAACAGTTCCGACTCGACTACGAAAAACTCGACGAAGACGTAAAAACCAAGATTGCCAAAGAGATCAAAGAGCTCGTCGAAGAATACCGTACGAATCCTTGGAATCACCCTCAAGTCAAATACATACCAAGCCATGGGGAAATCTGGCGACTGAAAGTAGGGAAAAGAGGGCAAAAAACAGATCACAGAATATTCTTTGATCTCCACGAATCAGAAGGCCTCATCTTCCTCAGCGTAGAACACCGCGACACAGCATACCAATAAAAAAACGCGGCCTCAAAAACCATCATTTTCAGCCCCGAACAAAGGCCCAGAAACAGCCCACACACTCAAATTACAGCCCTGAAAAACAGCCGTGAAACAGGCCTCAAACAGGTAGCGACTATACACTGTACCGTGGTTACCACATGAAAGGCAAAGAGGCGGGGGCCTATAGAAGGCCTCATCCTGCCGAGTTAATCAATCATGTTCACAGCCTCACTCTGTCGATCCACTGAACTATGAGCATACTTCTGCGTGGTCTGTTTGGATCGGTGACGGCACTGTTTCGCGGCGGTCGCTAAGTCGGCTTCTTGAGCGATAAACGTCGCTGTGCTATGCCGGATACTGTACGGCGTCAGGTCACGGTTCTCTAAGTCAAGGCCTGCCTCTAAAGCGATTTTCCGGAACACCGATTGCCGGAAACTGTCTTTGTTGTACCGATTGCTTTGTTGGGTGAGCCACATCGCGTCCCGGTCATCGTATTTCTTAATGGCCTCTCGTTCCCGCTTCCACTTTTTCAGGATCGACACGGTCTCCGGTTTCAAAGCCACAATCCAGTTCTCCCGACTTTTGCTCGATTCTTCTTCTGGGATCCGCAGCACACCGTTGTCGGGATCGAACCATTGGATGTTCGCCCGTTTGATTTCAATAGGCCTGAATCCGGCATCCAACGCAACGAAAATCATCGAGGTGTACTTGAACGAATTGGCCTTGTTGAAATCCTGAATCGTAACCTCTTCCTCGGGTTTCTGCAGTTTCTGGGCCAAGTATTTCTTCCACCGGGTTCGTTCGCTCGGTGTCATTGAGTTGTAGTGGGGTACTGTGCCGTAGCTCATCGCGGCCTGCCGCATCTTCTGCCGATCCTCTTGTGTCAGGTACTCCCGAGGCTGATATGTCGTAGACGGATCGCTGTACTCGATCTCGGGCTCCCATTCGATGTTCCGGTTCCGGGCGTCACGCTGCCACTTGAACAAGGTCTGCACTGCTTTCTGATAATGGCACTTCGAGGATTCTTTCATGTCCTGCTTCGCCAAGTGGCGCATCCAGTTGTCCGCGTGAACCGGCTTGATATCCTGCACGTAGTGCTGTTCGTCTTGCCATACCCAGCGATAGAACAAATCCAGTTTATTCATCCGGCTTTTCGCCGTGCTATAGAGCCTGTCCAAGAAACACCGACAGAAACGTCAGATTCTGTAGCTCTTGAGCGTTCATTACGGTAAATTTATCTAGCTGAAAATACTATACGGCGTAAGGATTTACTCGTGACGTTTAATTTTAT
>NZ_JAQFWV010000087.1:0-12379 GCF_056175805.1 Halohasta sp. A2
AGTGTAATCTCGATTGGGGACTCTTTCATTCTAGCACCGAAACAGTCCCCTTCCTCTAACGTATCAACTGCTACTTCGTTGCGGTGAGTGTTGGCTTGGTTCTAAACGATCCTGAGACGCGACCAAATTGTTAGTTGGCTGTCTGGGCTTCTGTTCGATCACCTTGTTCCTGTATTCGGCGCTCGGCTTCATCCCGATCCTCAGGATACCCAACATCTAGCCGCCAGCCCTCCAAGCCAATCGCATCAATCGTCCGGCCAGACCGAATCAACAGATCGATCGCTTCGCTAATCTCGTACTCGTTGCGGTTCGATGGCTGGACCAGATGACAGGCATGGAAAATCTCCGGAGTAAATGTATAGAAGCCAGTCATCACCAGATTAGATGGCGGGTCTTCAGGTTTTTCGACCACATCGGTGATTTCGCCGTACTTGTTCGTATCACATACCCCGTAGCGACTTGCCTCGTTCCAGTCGACTTCCTCGACCAAAAACGCGGCATCCGCCCGGTCTTCGCGCTGTCTCCGAACCACATCTGCCAAGTTAGCTTGGAAGATGTTATCTCCGAGAATCAGCATGAAATCGTCGTCGATGTATTCTTCGACGGTCAACAGGGCGTGGGCCAACCCCTTCTGTTCGCGCTGGTGGGCATACGTTATTGGAACCCCCTCGTACTCGTCACCGTAGTGGTCGATAATCACTTCTTTGAGATAGCCGACGACCACGACGAGTTCGTCAGCACCCAACTCCACCAGCTGGTCGAAACAGTGGGTCAAAATCGGTTTATCGTCGACTTCGACCATTCCCTTTGGCTTGTCCTCGGTGAGCGGGCGCAGCCGGGTTCCCTTCCCGGCAGCGAGTACAACTGCTTGCATACTCGTAGCGAACAAGTCAATACATAAAGAATTTTTTATACACCCAACAGTTCGCTGTTATACCAGAACCCTCATACTCACAACCCCAAACAGATCACCTAATGCATATTACGGTCATCGGCAGCGGCTATGTCGGAACAACCATTGCAGCGTGTTTCGCTGAGATTGGTCATATGGTGACGGCGATTGATATCGACCAAGAGATCGTCGACACGCTCAACGCTGGCAACGTACCGATCACCGAACCTGGTCTCGACGAACTACTCGCTGAACACGCTGGCGGTCGACTCACCGCCTCGACAAGCTACGATGCAGTCCCTGAGTCGGATATCACGTTCTTAGCGATCGGAACCCCTTCGAACGAAGACGGGAGTATCGATCTGGCTGGCCTCGAAGCGGCGGCCGAAGCGACCGGTGAGGCACTCGCTGAAAAGAATGACCCACATCTCGTTGTCATCAAAAGTACGGTCACCCCACCGAGCATCCGAGACGTGCTCGAACCCGCAATCAGACGAGGATCCAATGATAACGAAGCCATCGAGATTGCAATGAACCCGGAGTTTCTCAGGGAGGGCACAGCCGTCTCGGACTTCCAGAACCCGGATAAGCTCGTCGTTGGGACGGACTCCGAGTGGGCGACTGACCAGCTCGTAACCGTTTACGAGCCGCTGCTTGAACCCGAGACGCCCATCGTCGACACCGATCCCGAGACCGCAGCGATGATCAAATACGCCAACAATGCGTTTCTCGCCGCCAAAATCAGTCTGATCAACGACCTCGGGAATATCTGCAAGGAGTTCGGCCTCGATGCCTACGAGGTCGCCGACGCTATCGGCCTCGACGACCGTATCTCCGAGCAGTTCCTCCGCAGCGGTGTCGGTTGGGGTGGGTCGTGTTTCCCGAAAGACGTCAACGCGATTATCGCCGCTGCTCGCGAGGAGGGCTATGAGCCAGCCATGCTCGAAGCTGCCGTAACAGTCAACGATCGACAGCCAGACCGGATGCTGGTGCTTCTGCAGAAACACGTCGACCTCGATGGTGCCCGAATCGCGGTGCTTGGCCTCGCGTTCAAACCGAACACCGACGACATTCGCAACTCGCGGGCGATTCCGGTGATCGAAGCGCTAAAACCAGGAGGTGCCGATGTCGTCGCCTACGATCCTGTTGCAGCCGGTCATATGGCCGAGCAGTTCCCCGAAATCGAGTACACCGAGACAGCCGCCGAGGCGCTCGACGGTGCGGATGGCGCACTCATCGTCACCGACTGGGAGGAGTTTAGCTCGCTCGGCGAGGAGTTCGATTCAATGTCGACGCCGGTTGTGGTGGATGGTCGTCGGTGTATCGAACACCGCGACGGGATCATCTATGAAGGATTGACGTGGTGAACCGCCTCGGGGTCAAGCCCCGAGGCTTCCCGTGGGTTAGTCGGACACTCCCATCCGACCATCAGCCTGATAGCCTCGAACGGTCGGTTGGGTCACGGTCGGGGCGTCCACGGCCCCCGATGCCTGCCGTCGCACCTTCCGAACAACGGGAAGGCTGTTGAGAGCAGGCACATTCCAATCGAGTTTCTTCACGCCTTTCACGGCAATGTTGATGCTTGCACCACGGTCGCTGTGGTCTTGATGGGAACAGTCCTTGCACTTGAACCGCTTCTTTTTCCGATTCGCAAGCTCCGTGTGTCCGCACATCGGACATCGTTGGCTCGTGTACGTAGGGTCAATCCACGCTGTCGGGATGCCCTCGAATGAAGCCTTGTACGACGTATAGAACTGTAGGGCGCGGAACGGAAGGTGGTGCAAGCGTCGGTTCATCCGAGTGCCGTAGTCGATACTGTCGCGCATCTCTTTGAGGTCTTCAAAGACGATGCACGGTTTCTCGAACTGCTGGCTCCACTCCACGATGTGCCGAGACTCCTTGTGGAGTCGGTCATGGACAAACCGTTCTTCGCGCCCTTCGAGCGTATCGTGGATGATGTCCTTCCCCGCGTTCTGGACGCGCTTCCGCATCGTGAAGTAGCGGTGGCGCTCGAACTTGATTTCGGGGAAGTCAATAACCAACGTCCCCTCGACGCCATCCTCGGAGAGCGCGGTCAAAGCAACGTTGTCCTCGTTCACGTCCACACCAACGACCGTCCGTGAGTCCTGCTTGTCTCGAACGGACTGTTCGGTGTTGGTGACGTTGACGTGCAACTCAGGATTGTCGTTGTGGAACAGGGCCTCCGCCGTCCCAATCTTCCACTCGTCGCTTTCGAGTGCGGTCTTGAGAATATCGAGGTGAGCGTCATTCCCTTCGAGGACGCCTTTAACGTGGTTGTACGGTTTCGCGCTGATTCGGAACGCCACGTCGCCATCGTCGGTGAGTGACAGGTTGTACCCCTCTTCGTAGTTCGCACGAAGCGGGTACGCACCGTCTTTGGTGTGGCCCGGGAGTCCGAAGTCGTCGTACTCGTAGTAGTTCTCCATCGCTCCGAGAGCCTTGGCGACAACGCGCTGAGTCGTGTTCTTCACAAGGTTGGCGTCGTCTGCCACGCGGTCGGGAATCGTATTCCAGTCCGCACCTCTTTTGGCGAGACGGATGGTTTCGTTGTACACCGAGCGCGCTTCGAGCGTGGCATCGTACAACAGGCTCTCGTTGTCACTCTGGATGTTGAGTTGGAAGTCCAGAGTCTTGACGAGAGCCTGTGAGCCTGTCATTCTTCGTCTTGTTCGGCGGGTTCTGAGGTTCGAACGACTTTCACGTCGGCCCCACGCCAGCGTTTAGGGACGGTGACGTGGGCGCTGTTCCCGAACGGTTTGACCTCACCGTCGAGAACTTCCTCGCCGTCGATTTCAAAGCGATTCACCATACTCGTGTATATCCTTAGGATATACTTAACTGTGTTGGTGGATTGGGTTCAATATGGGTGAGAAGCGGTCGAATCACACGGTGTACAACGTCAACTACCACTTCGTGTGGTGTCCGAAGTACCGCCACGCGATTCTCGAACCAATCGAGGATTCGTTGGAAGCGAGTTTCCGCAACGTGTGCGACGAGTACGGCTACGAGATACTGTCGCTCCACATCTCACCCGACCACGTACACCTGTTCCTCTCTGCCCACCCGAAACACGCGCCGAGTGAGATTGCACGGACTGTCAAGAGCATCACGGCTCGGGAGATGTGGGAACGACACGAGCCGTACTTGGAAGAATATCTGTGGGGTGGTGGATTCTGGGAACGGTCGTACTACATCGGGAAGGCAGGACAGGTATCAAGCGAGACGATTGAACGGTATATCGAACGTACAGAACACGTCTAAGTGTCGGCTTCACCCTCGGGGTCAAGCCCCGAGGCACTCGCCTTGTTTATCTGTAGACGACACCTCTCACCATGCCGTACATCCCACCGAAAACAATCCCGAAGACTCCACAGACCACGAGACTATAGAGATGAACATACGGCACCGACACTGCCACCCCGAGGACCCCAAACCAGAGGGGTAGCAGAACTACGACCCCGACGATCCAACATATAAATCCGAGCACTCCGCCGAGCAGCGTCGTCGCCAATGGATTACTTAGAATCAACGAGTCGACCAACCCTGCGACCCCTTCGAATCCGACTGCAACAAATACACCCAATCCGAAGCCGAGTGGAACCAGCAGCAGCCCACCGACGATGGGATTGTCACTGCCGACGAGCAGTGCCACCGAGCTGAAGTTGTTTTGCAACCCAACGACAACGGCCATCCCAAGAGTCCCGTATGCGGCTGCAGCCAGCGTCGAAATGGCTGCAGTGGCCCCCAACGGAAGCCGAGTATCCGAACGATAACCTCTCTCAAGGAGTGAAAAACTCACCCAGAAACATCCGACGACTAGACAAAATACGAGGATCGATCCGAAGACGCTCGGGAGATATTGCTGGCGGACAATGGGTCGGTCGAGCGTATAATGAAGACCGAAGAAATCGACCCACGGCGAGTTGTGGATCGCATACAACCTCGTTGCGAACACAGGGGCGATATTGTGGAGATCGGGTGTAATCCCCCAGACGCCTCCGATCGGAATCAACCATAGTCCGTATTCGCGGTCGAGCCCAGCGCGCAAACAGAATGGCAAGCAAAAAGCCAGCAGGAGGGACGCACCAATGAGGAAATGTGCGATAGCAGGAGCCATCTGATAGTGAAATGTAATAGGGAACGTAAAATATTTTCTACACACTCAAAGACCTGTTTCAACGAGATTCTTTATCCATCCCACAAGACTCCCGAATCAAAGCTGACACCCAGCAAGAGACGCGTGAACTACCCCACCCTACTCGCTCACGGCTTTCGCCGTTCGCTCCTTGAGGGTGGGGCTTCCTGTTTCCACGACGCGCTTTGCAGATACAGACGTATCCACAGGGAGCGCAGTCTTCACAGGCGTTGATTCGGAGTATCCCAATCCTATATCTTCAAGACCACGAGAAAGGATGTTCCACGCTGCGTTCGCGTCCCTGTCCGCCTCAAACCCACACGACGGACAGGAGTGTTCGCTCACCCACAGCGGCTTGTCTATCTTGACACCACAGGACGCGCATTCCTTCGTCGTATCTTTCGCGTTAACCGCGACGAAGTGCGTCCCCTCGCGCTCGCACTTGTATTCGAGCATCCGTAGGAACGTCCCCCACGCCGCTCCCGCACGATTCCGAGAGTTACCCGGTAGTTCGACCAGTCCCTTCGCGTCCAAATTCTCAACGGCTACCAAGTCGTACTTAGTGGCATAGTAGTTCGACAACTTGTGGAGGAAGTCTCGTCGCTTCCGCTTCAGGTCGGCGTGACGTTTGGCCACGATTTGCCGTTGTTTCTCCCAATTCGCAGACCCGTGTTGTTTTCGAGAGAGATTACATTGTGCGCGTTCGAGTCGTTCCTGCTCGTTGCTGAAGTCAGGACTCTCGATGGCGTACCCATCAGTGTCGTGTGCGTACTTGAGGATACCTACGTCGATACCGATGCACAGCTCGGGGTTCTCAGGTTTCTCGGGCGTCGATTCGTCCACGTCGATGCCGAACGTGGCATACCACTCGCACGTAGGTTCTCGCTTGATCGTGACTTGTTTGATACTCGCGGTCTCGGGGATGTTGCGGTGAAGCTGAATCGGTATCTCACCGATTTTGCTCAACCACAAGACAGGCCGACCACTCGTATTCTTGAGTTTGAAGCCGGACTGGTTGTAGGTGAGAGACCGATACTCTCGAGGCGGTTTCCATTTGAGCATCCCCACGGCGTGTCCGTTATCTTTCTGTGCTTTGAGCGTGGAGAGATTGTCGTAGACGCGCTTGACGACCATCTGGAGAACTTTTGAGTGAACGTCTCTGAGGTCGTCCCACCACGTTTTGAGGTCGGGGAGTCTCCCCTGCACGTCGTACCGTGCTGGACTGTCTTCAGACTCGTTGAGTAGGTGGAGAACGTGGTTGTACAGTTGCCTACAAGTATCGACATGATGGTGAAGCGTCTCGGTGAGTACTTCTGATGGGTCGAGTCGATACTTGTAGTTGTACTGCATCTATGACTCTCGTTCTTTGATTAGTTCATCCAGTTTCTCTTGGACGAACGAGGAGAGATTCAGGTGATTCTCCTGAATCCACTCCTCTTGATCGTCTCGGATGGAGATGTTCTTGCGCGTTGCCATAGTATATTTTACACAACTTATGTAAATAGGAGTTGCGATTGTGTAGGCCTGTGGGCCGAGTGTCGAACGTGTTTGAGAGCCGTGCGGCACTGTATCCCCTCCCTACTGCGTCCTCAGAACGCTTTGCGTTCTGACGTGCAGACGAGAGTGCTCTCGTCAACGCTACTCGGTCGCTTCGCTCCCCGAGTTGCTCCTTGAGGAAGGGGACTTAGCGCCTAATTCCAGTTAAAATGTGTATGTGTATTGTAACTTTTGGGCCGTGCTCAGCCTGATATCCCATGGCAACGTTATCGCGATCTAACTCACGTGAGGAGGTCAATCGTGCGGCGACCGAGCGGCAGTTCAATTGATACCACTACTGTACATCGATGCATGAGCACTGGCACACCAAAAAGATAACAAGAATGACGGCGAGTTGGTGAAACTCAATGTTAAGATACCGAAGCAGCTTCTCAAAGAGATTGATAAACTTTCTGAGGAATAAGTTACACCAACCGATCGGAGTACATTCGTGAGGTATTGCCAGACACCACAGAATCGATCCTGACGCCGGGTGCACAGGAGGTATCTTACAGAGCCTTGCCGACGTTGAAGCTGGTCGAAAGGCCAGCCACGAAGAGACTAACAAGCGCTTCGGCCTAGACGACAACTGAGAGGTATAGTGTGGCACACGATCCGGAATACGGCGACGCTATTGGTGTCGTCGACTCAAGAACAGTGCGGTAAAGAGTAGTGCGATGATTGAAACGATCGGCGACAGTGGGGTATCATCGTCCGTTAGATCCTCGGAATCATTCGCATTCTCGGACGACTGGTTGTCATCCGAACTATTTGGCTCGATCACTGAGTCATCTTCGTCTGTGTCACCATCATCGGTGGCATTTTCGTCAGTGGCATTTTCGTCGGTGACATTATCATCAGTGGCATTCTCCTCAGAGGTATTCTCGTCGGTGACATTTTCATCCGGATTGTCATCTCCTGAATCGTCTTCATCCGATTCATCATCAGTTGAGTCATCAGAATCATCGGTATCATCCTCATTATCATCTTCGTCATCATCCGACTCGGTCTCCTCGGTTACTGTAGCCTCACTGAGCCCAAGGATCTCGTTTTCATCGTTGTACAGTTGTTCGTCACCAACCGCAGAAACATAGACCTCGTAGGATTCGTCATCAAACGACGAGATCGAGACTGTTTCTTCGTAGCTGTCACCTGACCCATCGAGTGTCACTCGCTCTTCCGTATCATCATTCCAGACGACTGCTTCGACGGATTCCGGTTGGCCCGAACTCGCCGTTGGTGTAACCGTTGCACTGATTGTAAGTTCGGAATTATCGGTATCTTCGGTTGCTTCACTATCAATATCATACCCTGAAACGACGACTGGAGCTCCGCGTTCATAGTTTTCGTCTTTCAGCAGTAGCATGTAAGTTCCAGGCTCAAGATCGTAGTCTCCCGAGGTAAATTCTACAGTGCCGTCATCTTGTTCGTCTTCAATACCCTCTATCTTGTCCTCGGATTTACGAAGTTCCACATTGTGGGAGTCATTCGGAGCTTTTACGTCTGCAACAATTGTTTCACCTTCTTCGAATACCCCAACATGATCAATGGTTATACTCTCATCTTCCAAAGTTATTGTTTCCTCGGGAGTCTCAACTTTATTTTCTGCAGTAAGTTCGTATTCTTCAGACCCCATTACGGTCCCAACTGTGGTAAAACAGAGACAACAAACAAAAATGAGTAGGATGCGGTTCGACCAATGGTTTATTGCCATACTCACAAAAAATTGTATAATGTATTTATAATCTACTGTTTGATGATTAGACGGAAGAGTGAAATGAACCTTATCGCAATGAGGACGATCTCGACCGATTGCCAACTTAGGCGCATAACGAAAAGTTTGAAAATTGGCTCATCTCGATTTAACAGCTGTAAAAAGGTACATCAAAAGAAGATTTGGCTACAGATTTCGGTATATCTCAAAAACCCGATGTCCCTGGCTCAAATTTTTAAAAAGGCAAACTTGCACTTCTTACCTCGAGATTAGTGGGCGGTCAATATCGATCCTATTTGAGTAGTAGGTAGGCTTTATTATGTCTAACGTGCACGCTCCGTTCGTGAACCAGGGCATTTTCTGCATTGCACATCGACAATTCATCTGATTAACCTCCTGACTGCAAGGATTCAACCTGACATTGTCTATCGATTAATTAGGTTCTATTGGTCACGATATAATCCTAGACCAATCGTGAAGTTGCTTCAAAGAATATGTTCATAGGTCGAAAACACTATTATGGTATGTTTTCAATTGGTCAAATATGAATGGCAAATTTCGTGGAATGATACTACCATTATTCCTCATCTTGTTGATGATAACATCGCCTATTACAACGGCAATTGTTGCAGGAACAGGCCCAGACTCTAGTCAAACTTTTGAACTCACAGACAAAGTTGATGTCTGGGAATTCTCAGAGTTCCCTTTGCAAGCTACTAACACGGACGATGCAAGCTCAGTAATTGATCTTCCAAATATAATATTAAAAGATGACGATATAGGTACCGTTGGATATGACCGAGATGAAGTCGGAGTGTTCACCAAAGATGATAATGTAGAATTCAGTTTTGAAGATCGTTCCCCTAGCGATGTTGAAGACTTGGAAATCTCTGAAGACTCGACACAGGTTCATGTGGTTCGTCTGGAAGAAGATGCCTCGGATGTCGACGAGGACGAAGCTCCGAGCAGCCTCGGCGAACTCCGTGATGCGCTCAAGAAAGATGACGTTAATTCGAACGCGTCTTTCGAAAACATCACGTCCAGCGCTGTCGACGATATTGGTGATGATGGCGAGTTCGATTTTGACCATACATTCGATGAGTCCGGTCAGTATGCGGTCGTAGTCTCCCAGACCCCGGATACTGACGATGAAGGGATCAAGACCGACGGTGATGAGTTTGATGAAATTGATGGCGATATCAGTATTGTCGGTCTTGAAGCAGTCGCAGTGCAGGAAACTGAGGCTGAGGCACAAGTTGACGAACCAAGTGATCCCGAACCTAGCGACGATCTCGAATTTGATGTCGATGCCAATCTCGACCACGGTTCAGATACTAACCATATGGTGGCCGTCTACAACGAGGATACATTCTCGGAAAACCAGGTGACGTTCACAGCACCAGATTCCTTCGACGACGATACAGACACGTCTAATATAAGCATCGAATCGGATATCGGATACGTCAGTGGTGTCTCAAACGTTGAAGATGACTTCTCAGTTCTCGGTCGAACAGTTGAGGCACGGAATGATAGTGGTGAGTTCCAACTCGTCGATATCAGTAGCCAGATCGCAGACCGTGCCGATGCAGGTGAACCTGAAATTGAAGACGACGAAGAGATCCTCAACGCATCTGCAACCGCGGAAATTGATGAGGATGACTCAAAAATCACCGTGGAGACATTAGATGATTGGGAGGACGGTGACTACCAATACGTCTACATCGCCTCGGGTGACAACAGCCAAGAGTTCTCAACTGCGGAAGGCACATTTGAGATTAGTGAAGAAGAGGAAGAAGATGAAGAAGATGATGACACATCTTCGGGTGGCCAAAGTTCACCATCATCTGGTGATAATGAAGGCGAAGAAGAGGAAGAAGAGGAAGAAGAGGGAGAAGAGAAAGAAGAGAAAGAAGAGGAAGAAGAGGAAGAAGAGGAAGGTCCATCAGTCGAGGATGCCCGTAATGACCTCGAACAGACCGAACCCGACACAGAGACTCGCACAGAAATTTCCGACAGTGATCCAGACCGCCCCGGTGTGAACGTACAGCCAGAAGGCACTGAATCAGTTCGCGAGGTCTCGTTCAGCGATGAATCAGCCAGTGGAAACCTAGACACCAGAGAATGGCAGGATCCACCGCAGTCCGTTTCCGATTCTGTGAGTGCAGCAGAATCCGAAGTTGAGCAAGAAACGGAGGACGAAACAGAAAATACTGCAGAAGTCGAAAGCCTCGCTAATACGGACGAACAGACTGAAACCACCGCGAGCGTCAAAACTGTCGCTGATATGGAACCAGACTCGGATGAGGTCCGTGGGTCGGAGGCGACCGTTGAGATGACTGTCGATCGAGATCGAGTTGATGATCCCGAAGATACAGTCATCACCCACGAACGCGACAACAGCTGGGAAACACTGGACACTGAGGTTGAGGAAACCAGTGACGACGAGGTAACGCTGACTGCCGAAACTGATTCGTTCTCCCTGTTTGCGGTCGCTGAGGTAACCGAATCTACAGAGGAAGATACGGACGGATCGGAAGAATCCACAGACGATGATGAAAGTGGGTCTGATGGTCCCGGCACAACTGGAATAGTTGCCATATTGGTGCTGATACTGCTGGTTGTTGCTGGTGCAGTTGGATACCGACAGATGCAGCAGTGAACTACCCCACCCTACTCACCCGCTAACGCGGGTTCCTTGAGGGTGGGGCTTCCTGTTTCCACGACGCGCTTTGCAGATACCGAGGTATCCACAGGAAGCGCAGTCTCCGCAGGCGTTGATTCGGAGCGTCCCGCTCCTAACCGCTTCCTGATTCCGCGAGAAAGAATGTTCCACGCCGCGTTCGCGTCTCTATCCGTCTTGAATCCACACGCCGGACACGAGTGTTCTCGAATCCACAACGGCTTCTCGCTTGAAACGCCGCAGGATGCGCACTCATTCGTCGTTCCGCGTGGATTCACAGCGACGAAGTGCGTTCCTTCGCGTTCGCACTTGTATTCGAGCATCTGCAGGAACGTCCCCCACGCTGCATCTGCGCGGTTCCGTGAGTTGCTCGGTAGCTTGATCAATCCCTTTGCGGCCAAATCTTCTACTGCCACGAGGTCGTATTCGCAGGCCTAGTAGTTCGAGAGTTTGTGAAGAAAGTCACGGCGCTTGTGCTTTAATTCGGCGTGGCGTTCGGCCACAACTCGGCGCTGTTTCTCCCAATTTTCTGACCCCTGCTGTTTCCGCGAGAGGGTGTGTTGGACGCGTTCCAACCGTTCGCGCTCGTCGAACAGGTCGAGAGATTCGACGGCGGTTCCGTCCGTGTCGTGCGCGTACTTGAGAATCCCCACGTCGATGCCGACGCACCGCTTAGGATTCTCTGGCTTCTCCGGCGGGTCCTCGGGCGTTTCAATGCCGAGAATGGCGTACCACCATCCGTCTGTTAAGCCCAGAACCGCGGTACAGTGGTAGCTTATCGAGGCTTCTTTTCGAGAGGAATGAGGAGGCAGCAGTGTGTCCAAACACGCCTCCTCAACACGTCTTATGCGTCGCCTCACTAGCCTTTTCCATCTGAGTTTCTCGAAGAGCACGCCGAGGAACTCGGCGTGGTCGAGCGTGATCGAAAGCTCCAGATTCCGGCTTTCGTCTGAGCACTCGTGTTCGGCTTCGCCGCAGGTGAAGGCCGAACACTTGCTGATTTTCGCCTCTGTTACAACTCAACGGCCGACAAGACGCTCTCTCCAGGTGGCTTCTATCAGCGGTTGACGCCGACTCTCGCAGAGTACTTCAGCGATCTCGTCGAGACCGCTCTCGACGAGGTCGCTGTTCCCGACACGGCTGGTGTTGATGTCGAGCAGTTTAGAGACGTGATGATCGCTGATGGGACCATTCTACGGCTTCACGAGATGCTTTCCGAGGAGTACAAAGCCCGACACGAGGAGCAGGTTGGAGCGAGAGTGGTTGGCGTAACCTTTGGGTCGCGTCTCAGGATCGTTTAGAACCAAGCCAACACTCACCGCAACGAAGTAGCAGTTGATACGTTAGAGGAAGGGGACTGTTTCGGTGCTAGAATGAAAGAGTCCCCAATCGAGATTACAC
>NZ_JAQFWV010000088.1:0-12292 GCF_056175805.1 Halohasta sp. A2
GTGCTTCATTGATCGCGTCATCAAGCTCTTTTTCCGACAGATGTTTCACCAACTTGGTCCGACGAGAAGCCTTCATTAGCGCCTATACGCGCTCCGTAGATTCAAACATAGCGCAGACCACTCACGCGGCGTTCCCTCGCTCTCTGAGTGAATTCGTCACAGCGTAATCTACTGCGATATCGTGTGTTTTGAACGCAACAGCTCAGTTTACGCGGAGCAGAATTTGATTCGGCAACTACTGTAAACGCCGGGATTCTCGCCTTGAGGAAAGATAGTCTGTGTGAAAGCTGAACCGTCAGTCGACGCTCGCTGCTCAGTCGGCGGCCACCTCGCTCGTCTTCGAGTCGACCTCTTCGTCTTCGTCGACCGGCGGTAGCGGCCCCTTGGCGATCTTGGTGCCCCATGCGCCCGGATACTTCTCGACCTCGACATCGCCCAACACCTTGGTCTGGCACGACAGCCGCAGGTCGTAGTTCGGGTGGTGCGGCGGCGTCAACAGCCGCGCCTTCTCCCGAATCCCTACGTCGCTGACCTCGCCGTCGACAGCGACCGCACAGGTTCCACAGGAGGCGAGCCCCTTGCAGTTGAACGTCTTCGTCTTGCCATTGTGCGGCGAGAGTCCGGCCCGCTGGAGCACATTTCGAAGCGTTTCGCCCTCTGTACACTTGATCTCCCGGCCGCGAAACGTGACTGTCGGCATACACTGTTATTTGTCGACATACCACATAGTCCTGTCGTTGCTCGTCACCGGAGAGGAAAACGGCCATATATCCTCGCATCCAGACTATCGTATGGAACACACACGGCGGCGGTATCTGGCGGCCACAGGCGCGATCGCGGCTGGAATGGGACTGGCTGGCTGTCTCGGCAGCAGCGGCGGCAGTGGCGGTGGCGCGTCGGGAGCCGCCGACACCTCCCACAGCTGTGAGCTCTCGGAGTCCGATCCCGTAGACGAGTTGCCCCACCCGACGATGGGAAGCGACGACGCGGGCCTCACGGTCGACATTTTCGAGGACTTCGCCTGCCCGCACTGCGCGGATTTCGCCACCGGGGACCTCGTCGATATCGAAGAGGAGTACGCAGGCGACGAGGTTCGGTTCCGCCGGTTCGATTTCATCGTCGTCGACAGCGACTGGAACGAACCGATGGCCAACGCGGCCAGAAGCATTCAGGAGGAACTCGGTGACGAGGCGTTCTTCGAGTTCGCCCGAAGCGCCTACGAGAACCAGTCGGACTACTCGTGGCAACAGATCGGTGACCTGGCCGAGGAGGTCGACGCCGACCCCTGTGACGTGCTCAGCGACGCCAGCAACGGCACCTACGATGCGGTCCTAGATGCCGACCAGACCGAAGGCGAAGACCGGGAAGTCCCCGGCACGCCCGCGGTGTTCGTCGACGGCGAACTCATAGACGATTCGGCGAACTACGAGAACGTGAGCAGCGCCATCGACGAGAGCCTGTAGTCGACACGTGAGACGCTAGGCCGTACCGCTCGGCGTCGGAAACGCCCGCAGCGATCGCGGCGGCACGAGGAAGTTGCCCCGATTCTCGACGAAGATGTAGCGGAAGATCCCGTTTTTCACCCGCGGCTGGATCGACGGATGCTCGCTGACCAGATCCTCGCCGTTCATCGCCTCCTGGACCGCCTCGAACTCGCCGATTCCCTGCTGGTAGGACGGAAAGTGCAGGCTGGCGTTGTCGTTGTCGGTCGATTCCACGTGTCGACGTAGCGTCCGGACGTTTCCGTCATCATCTCGATTCGCTCGGGCGGCCTTTTCAGCGTGCCCGACGAGGCTGAACTCGTCAGCGGTCTCGTCGATCGCCTCGTAGATCTCCTCGGTGATGCCGCTGTCGTCGCCCAGATTCTCGCCGACACCCTCGACCGAACCCGACTCGGCGAGCCGCGGGCTGAACAGCTTGCTCACCATGTCGTTGTGGCTGTTTTCGCCGTACCACTTGCCGAGTTGCTGGCGGATGCGGGCGACGTGTTTGGTCGACCCGCCAGTAAAGGGCCCCTCACCGATCGTCACATAGTCCTCGGTGGCCTGGTTTTGCTCGAATCCGGCCTTGAATCCCATGAACAGGGGTGCGTCCTCGGGGACGGGACCGTCTTCCGGAATCCCGCCGACGCCCTGATTCTCGGCGGGCAGCCCCGGTCCGATGAACCCCGTCCGCCGGTCGTCGACCGCGAACACGTCGCCGAGTCGTCCCTCGATGTCGACGCCATTGAGCGACTCCCCATCCCCGAACAGGGTTTCTTCGATCTCCATGAGGGCGTCCGAGCGATCCGAGGCGAGATGCAGCAGGGCGTCCTGTTCGTCAAGCGTGGGTGTGTCGACCGGCGACAGCCGCCGCGGCGGCGGGAGGTCGACGGAGTCAGGCAGCGACTCGTCGAAGCGATCGAAGTAGGCGGGCGAGTAACCGAGGTCGAACACCACGCCCTCGTTGCTCCACTCGAAGGCGCGCTCGATAGTTTGCAGAGCGGCCTCCAAGGTCTCGCGATCGGCCGCGGTCGGCGTGCCGTCGGCCCCACTCTCGCCGTCGTACGCGAGGTACAGAAACAGGTGCTGTTCGGGCAGGGTGACGTTGCCGCCGTCGTCCCGCGGGAGGTGGTCGTTCCACGCGAACTGCCGGTCGGGACGCGAGGCGGGGTCGTCGGTCCCCGGTGGAATCGGCTCGTCACCGAACCGGTCGACGCAGGCCGACAGCGCCGATGCGCCGCCGACAGCGAGGGCCGCCTTTAAAAAGCGTCGACGTGAGGCGTCGGGTCCCGGAAGGTCCATGTCCCACCTAGGCGTCCAGCGTGCAAATGGATTCTGATCGGCCAAGGTTGTGGGTCTCGCCGTCGGATTCGACGATCGAACCAGAAACGGTATCCTGTCGAAGTACCTAGGAAATCGTATGAACAGACGGCGGTTTCTCGCGGCGACGGCGGCGGGCATCACGGCATCGGCAGCGGGCTGTGTCGACGCGTTCGAATCGGCCGCCGACACGAGCTACGGCCGCGAACCTCCACTCGTCGAGGACCGACCCGACGCGATCTACTGGCCGACCCACACCGAACAGATGGAGACTGCGGGCATGGGGGTAACGGACGACGGCCGACACGTCCACCTGATGTATACCTTTCCCCACCGCTTCTGGCAAGTTTTCCGCCGTGACGACGGCGATGGCTACGAATCGCGCATCACCGAGGTCGGGGAAAACGACGCGGTCCACCTGATGGCGAACGTCTGGGACGACGAAACGGGGGTCGTCCTCCCCGTCTCCAGCGTCGACATTGCCGTGACGGGCGGCAACGACGTCGACCAACTCGAGACGATCTACTCCATGCTTTCGCAGCGCATGGGCTTTCACTACGGCGACAACTACCATCTCGACGGCGACGGCGAGTACACCGCCGCAGTGACTGTAGGCAGCGTCTCGAGCGAGCGCTACGGCGACTTTGCGGACCGATTCGACGACGCCCAGACGGTCGAGATTGAGTTCGAATACAGCGAAGAAGGCCGCAACAACCTCGATTTCGAGGAGTACGACAACGCGGGCGAGGCTGGTGCGGTCGAGCCAATGGAGATGGACGGGATGGATATGGATGGGATGTCGATGGGCATGGCCCGCGAGTTGGGCGGCGAGTCGATTGGCGAGGCGCTCGAAGAAGACATCCGCTACCGGGCGAGCCTGCTAACTGAGGACCGATTCGGTGACGATCCCTACCTCGCGGTCACTGCAGCGACGCGGTACAACGACCTCGTAATCCCGGATATGGGTCTCGACGTGGAGGTCGACGACGCCGACTTCGCGGAGTCGCTTTCGACTACGATCGACCCCGAACTCGGCTTCCACTACGGTGTGTCGGCTCCAGATCTATCAGGTGACGAGACAGTCGCTGTCGAGGTCACGACCCCGCCACAGGTTGCCCGCCACGAGGGGTATGAGACTGCCTTTTTCAGTACGCCGACCGTGAGCCTCCAATAAGGAATGGTTCGGCAGTTCGGCAGCGCTCGCAGCCGCCTCGCGGTCGTCGTCTGGGCCGTACTCGTCTCGCAGGTCCTGTTGTATCCCGGCCTCGACGGGCTGATCGTCGCCCTCGGCGCACCGGGGGAGATCCGCGCCGGGATGTGGTTTCTCGTCGCCGAGGTCGCCGCCTTCGTCGCCTTCGCCGTCGTCTGGGGCGCAGCCAGCGACGCGTTGGGTCGACGCTCGCCGCTGGTCGTCGCCGGAGCGATGGGCGGCGCGGCCAGCTACCTCGTGTTGACGGTGTTGCCCGCAGTCGGCGTCGGCTTCGGCGGCGCGCTCGTCGTTCGGGTGGTCGGCGGTGCGTTCACCATCGGCGCGTTCTCGCTGGCGATCACGATGCTGATGGATCTCGCGGGCGGCAACGGCCGCAACATGGGCGCGGCGGGAATCGCCATCGGTCTTGGCGCGGCACTGGGCTCAGTCGCCGGGGGGCAGTTGTCGGCCGTCGACCCCTTCGGGCCGGTGTATGCTGGCGCGGCAATGCTGGCCGGAGCGGGTTTGCTGGCGGCCACTGTTCCCGATCGGATCGCCAGCGAAGCCGATTCCTCGACGTCGACCGACGCCGACCGTGGACTCGGGGCCGCCGTCGACACCCTCAGATCCCACCCCGCCCTCAGCGTTCCCTACGCCTTCGGCTTCATCGATCGACTGACGGCTGGCTTCTTCTCGCTCGTCGGCGTCTTCTACTTCGGTGATGTGTTCGGCCTTGACGCCGCGGGTGTCGGAATCGCGCTGGCGCTGTTTTTCCTCCCCTTCGCGCTCCTGCAGTACCCACTGGGATTGCTGTCGGACCGGATCGGCCGGTTCGTCCCGGTGGTCGTCGGCTCGATCGGCTACGGGCTGACGATCATCGCGGTCGGCCTCGCGCCGACGGTCGAACTTGCCATGGGATCGATGGTCCTCGTTGGAATCGCGGGGGCCTTCGTCGCCCCGGCAACGATGGCGCTCGTGACCGATCTGGTCGACGCCGACGAGCGCGGGGTAGCCATGGGCGGCTTCAACGTCTTCGGCAGCCTCGGCTTTTTGAGTGGATTTTTTATTGGCGGCGGCATCGGCTCGGCTGCCGACTACCTCACTGTGTTTCTCGTCGTTGGTAGTTTGGAGATCGGTATCGCGCTCGTCGCGTTTCCGGCCGTCTGGCGGCTCGCCGCGGCCGGTCGACAGGTGGCGTCGACGGCCGACTAGCTGATTTCAGGGAGTAATTACGTGAATGGAGCGCCCCAGACGACCGTGTGAAGTCCAAACAGGACCACACTCAGCACAACACTGCCCGCAGCAAATTTGAAGTTTGCTCGTGCTGACCCCGCCAACCGTTCGGTAAGTCTGGCCTCGTCCATGTCGGAGACGACGAGCGGATCGTCCCCGATCGCTTCGATTCCCACATCGATGTCGACTCCCGGCGTGTCGGTGGGCGACCCAACGACGTGAAGGTCGTCGTCGGTCAAGATCGTCTGCTGGTAGTACCGCCGATTACCGTGGTCGTCGTCCCAATCGTCGACGGCCAGCCACGAGTCCTCGGCGTCCTTGAGTCCGTCGACGGTGTCGTGGAGTCGCCGGATCTCAGCCGGTGACTCCTCGTCACGCTCGACCTCGGCGACAGTCTCGTAGTCGGTGAACTCGAAGAGGATGTTCCCCATGGACAGCCCATCGCGGTCGTAGAGATCGGCCGTCGTCCACCAGTCTCCGGCGGTTTCATTCGCCGCCTCGATATCGATCCGTGCGGTGCCGGTCTCGTCGCGCAGCAACAGCCCCGTCGACTCGACACCGCGGGCGATCTCCCGCCAGAAGCCGGTGGCGTCCTCACCGCGTTCATCCCACTCTTCGACGCTCCAGACCGCTATCGCACACTGCTCGCCGGTCACCGGTGCGGTCACCGGAGCACCGTCGGGAGCCGCCGTTCCGTGGAGTTCGACACGGTCGACACTGGGGTCGACATCGGCGACAGGAACGGTCGACTGACCGGAAACGAGGCGTTGGAGCCGTCGTTCTTTGACTCCCACGTACAGAAAGTACGGTGACAACAGCAGAAGCACGACTCCGCCCGCTGACACATATCCTGCAACATCCATATTCACGCTGATTTGTATAATAAATATATAATATTACCGCCTGTCACGATCGGCAGGCAGCTTCAAATCTCACAATGGCCGCTGGCACCATCCACCCAGGGTTCGACAATCGGTAGTCGACGGGGCAGTTCAGTGGACGGGCTGTTCTTTGAGTCGATCGTCGAACTTCTCGCGGACCTTATCGAGTTTAGGCGGGATGTGGAACGAGCAGTAGGCCTGAGTCGGGTTGCGCTCGTAGAAGTCCTGATGTTTGGCCTCGGCCTCGTAGAACGTTTCGAGCGGCTCGACCTCGGTAACGATCGCATCGTCGTAGACGCCCTCAGCCTCCAGTTCCTCGATAAACGCCTCGGCCTGCTTGCGCTGGGCGTCGTCGTGAGTGAGGATAATCGACCGGTACTGCGTGCCGACGTCCGGCCCCTGTCGGTTACGTTGGGTCGGATCGTGGACCGTAAACAGGACTTCCAGGAGGTCGACGTAGTCGATCACCTCGGGATCGTACTCGATTTGGACGACCTCGGCGTGGCCTGTTGAGCCCGAACACACTTCTCGGTAGGTCGGATTCTCGGTCTCGCCGCCAGCGTAGCCGGAGGTAACATCGTCGACGCCCGCCAGTTCTTTAAAAGGCGCTTCGATACACCAGAAACAGCCGCCGCCGAACGTTGCTTTCGCTGTGGACATACGCTCCATAGGATCTCAGCGGGCTAAGAAGCTGCGGACGTCCTATCGTGGGATGCCCGCTACTGCGTCGACCACCGTCTCTGCGTCGACGACCAGGTTGTACGCCTCCTCGTCGTCGTTCCAGAGCACCAGCACGTTCTCGAACCCCAAAATCGCCCCGTAGGGAGCCGCCGCCAGGTCGCGATTGAGCCCGGACTCGCGCGTGAGCACGGCGTAGTGGTCGACCTGCTGGCTGCCGTCGCCGATCAAAAACAGGGGGTTGTCGCTCTCGCTCAGGTCGTGGCTGAGTTTCACGGCGAGGAGATTGATGCGCTCGGTGACGTGGTCGCCCATCGTCGACATCGGCGCGTGACGCTTGCGGCTGGCGCGGAACGGATACCGGCGTTCGCCGTCGGTCCGCAACAGGCTGTAAGCGAACTGCACGTCGACGTTGATGAACGCGCCGGGGTCGGTGTCACGCTCGTTGGTCGATTGGCCCTCGTCGAGGCGGCGCTGAAACGCTGGCACTTCGAGATCCTCGCGCACGTCGAACGACCAGCCGCGGTCGGCCGGGGTTTGGCCTTCCCAGAGCCGGAGGGTCGGCACGTAGATCGTTACTTCTCCATTGGGCGGGGCGACCGCGCGTTCGATCTCCCGAAGCCCGGTGGCGGTTTCGAGATCCGCAGGTTCGAGCGCGAGGATCGTCCCGTCGTCGGCCAGCAAGTCGAGCGAGGCGTCGACGACCGCGATAGGATCGTCGAGTTCGTTGAGGACGTTGCCGAAACAGATTAGATCGAACGGCTCGGCGTCGCTGGCTTCGTCGGCCAGATACGCCTCGATGGTCGACCGGTGGATCGTCTGTCGGAAGTTGCGCGAGGTTTCACCGAGCATGGCTTCGAGCACGTCCGCGGAGGCGCTCGGCTCGACGGCCTGGTAGTCGACCAGCGCGGCGGTGGGGTCGAACGCGGTCTCGGTCGACTGATCGTCGCCGAACAGATAGTCGTGAAACCCGAGCGCCGGACCGCCCGATCCGGCCCCGACATCGAGTACGCGTAGGGTTCGATCAAGGCGCCCCCGCTCGGCGAGCGTCTCGACGACGTAGCCGATTGCGGCGTAGTAATCCGGTAGGTGGTAGATTCCGTACCCGAGTGCGGCGGTTTCGTCGTACTCGACCTCGCTTCCGGCGAAGTAGTCCTCTTTTAATCCGGTTATGCTGTCCCTAAGTTCGCGGCCGGACTCACCGCGGTGCCAGTTTGCACCGTAGCGTCCCACCAACTGGTCTTCGAGCGCGAAACTGTAGCGTTCGGGAAACGCCTCGGGTTCCCATTGTCGGTAGTCGACCGGCTCGTCGTCGACGGGGACGAACGTTCCGTCCTCGCGCTCGACGAGTCCGAGATCGAACGCCTCCTCGCGGAGAGTTTGTCTGACCACTGCGGGGTGAGGTTGGCCGTCGATGTACTCACAGATCTCTTCGGGGTCGATTGGTCGGACCCGCCGGAGGTATTTCGCGTTCGAGCGGACCGCCTCGCGGTCGATCACTGGTGGCGCTCCCGGCCGTCGACGCTCAGCGCGCTCTTGGCGGATTGATAAAGGCTGGCGAACTGTGCGTCGTCGGCATCGGCGATCTCCCGGGCTGCCTCGGCGACCGCCTCAGCCCCGGAAAAGGTCGACTGGATCTCGGCGTAGACGCCGGGATCGCCCTCGGTGACGGTTCTGGCCACATCTTCGAGCTGGGCCGAAACAGGCGTGGCGAACTCCTCGCGGACCGAGTCGGCCGCGAGTGCATAGGCCAACACGGCGGTGTGGGCGCTGGCCTGGACGGTCTCCATCGCCGCGTCGTGTTCTTCGGGGGTCGTCTCGAAGACCGTGTTTCCGGCCGCGGTCATCTTCTGGCGGATCTCCTGGAGGTGTGGACCATCGTTGGCGGTGACAACCGCGACGTTGCCGGGAACCCGCGGCGGGGCAAACAGCGGGTGAAAACTCGCCCGTTCGAGGTCAGAGGCGGTGGCCTCCATCGCAGTGAGCGGGCCAGCCATCACGCCCGAGACGTCGAAGATGGCTTCGGTGGCGAGCGGCGCGTACTGCTCGACCGCCTTGTCGACCGCCGACATCGGGACCGCCAAACAGACCGCATCGAACGATTCGTCGGTGGTCGTCGGGACGCGGCGGGCCGCGCGAGCGGCGGCGGCATCGGCGGCGACCGCGGAGTCGGCATCGGTAAAGGCGACTGCCGCGTCGACGGTGTCGGCGACCCACCGACCCATCTCCCCGGCACCGACGACGAGTAGCTTCATACCCCGCTTTTCGCTCGGCGTCTCAAAAGGTGTTCGATGCGGTGGGTTAGGCGATGGCGTCGAACCGGAGCGACTCGGTTGGGACCGTCTCGCCTGCGTGGTCCAGGATCGTCTCGAAGTTGAGCCGGATCGCAGACAGATCGACCGGCTCGGCGAATCGAACGGTAAAGAGGGTTGTTGGCTCCTTGATGTGGCGGGCTTCGCCGGTCATGTCGACCGCTCTCGCTCGGACGAACCGCGACCCTTCGCCGCCTTCGACGAGTTCGAAAAAGCGTTCGAGTGCGCCCGGTTCGACCGATTCGATTTCGCCCCCATCGCAGGCCACGCGGGCGGTGTACTTCTGGACGCCCTCGGGACTGGCGTCGACGACGACGCTCACGGCCCGTGTCTGGTCGGCTTGGCGTGTCATACTCAGATGTTAGGAGCGGCCCTCCTGTGGCTTTCGACTTTGGTAACACAACCAACATAGCCTCGGAACTCAGTACCACATACTAATGACTGATACAGACGCAGGCGACGACGAGCCCCACCACCGTCGTACACCCGGCAAAGGCGTCAGCCCGGAGGCCAGACCAATCAAACCCAGCGTTCCCGAGGAGTTCGGCCTCGTCCAACTGTTTTGGGGCGATGGCAAAGGCAAAACAACCGCGGCGATGGGGATGGGCTTTCGCGCCGCAGGCCACGGCTTTCGGGTTCATATGCTTCAGTTCATGAAGGGTGGTGCGGACAGCGTCGACGACGTTCGCGGCGAGTACAACGCCGTCGCCGCCATGCCCGGCTTTACCTACGAGAATACCGGCCACTACGGCTGGCACGGGATGGCCGATGGCAGCGACGAAACCGACCATGCGAACGATGCCGAAGCCGGATTCGAACGCGCCAAAGAACTCGTCGCGGCCGCAGCCGACGCCGATCTCTCGGCCCCGTTCGATCTCGATGCCCCACCCGAAGACGGCGTCCATATGCTGATCCTGGATGAACTCCTCTATGCGGCCGACCGCGAACTCGTCGATCCCGATGCGGTGATCGAACTCGTCGACACCAAACCCCCGCATCTCGAACTCGTGGTCACGGGCAGCCATACGAAACCTGAGTATCTGTACGACCACGCCGATCTCGTCACCCGGATCGGCAAGGAAAAACACCCGATCGACGCGGGCCAGCGCGCCCGTCGTGGGACTGAGTACTGAGGATGGCTCGGACGATCCTCGTCGCTGGCACCGCCTCCCACGTCGGCAAGAGCACCGTCACCGCCGGCTTCTGTCGACTGCTGGCTGACCGTGGGGTTTCGGTCGCTCCCTTTAAAGCCCAGAACATGAGCAACAACGCTCGGGTGGTTCCCCGCGCACCAGCAATCAAAACGGCAGACGAGAGCGGTGGGCCGTACGGCGAAATCGGGGTTTCGCAGTACGTCCAGGCCCGGGCAGCCCGTATTCCGCCGACAACCGACCAGAACCCCGTCCTGCTCAAACCTCGGGGCAGTGGTCAGTCCCAACTGATCGTCGACGGCCGGGCGGTCGGCCACTTTGCGGCCGGAAGCTACTACGACGACCACTGGCACGACGCTCGCGACGCCGCCGAAGCGGCCCACAGTCGACTCGCCGCCGACCACGAGGTGATCGTCGCCGAGGGTGCGGGCTCAATTGCCGAAATCAACCTCCAGCATCGAGATCTGGCTAACGTCGAAACTGCCAGATTCGCCGACGCCGAAATCGTCCTGATCGCCGACATCGAACGCGGTGGCGTGTTCGCCTCGCTCGTGGGGACGCTCGAACTGATGCCCGACGACCTCCGCGAGCAGGTCCAGGGTGTGATTATCACCAAATTCCGCGGCGACCGGTCGTTGCTCGATTCCGGACTCCGAGAGTTCGAGGAACGGACCGGCGTCGACGTCCTCGGCGTCCTGCCCTACGACGACCCCGGCCTTCCGGAGGAGGACAGTCTCGCACTACCGTCGACTGACGACCGTGCGGTCTTCGGCGACGATGACGGCGTCGATGCCTCCCAGACGGTCACGATTGCGGTCCCGCGGCTCCCGCGGGCCTCAAACGTTACCGATCTCGAACCGCTGGCCGCCGAGCCGGGCGTTCGAGTCGCCTATCTGCCGCTCGAGGCCGAACTGGCCGGTGTCGACGCGGTCGTGATTCCCGGTACGAAAAACACCGTCGACGATCTGCTGGCGATCCAGGAGGCGGGTTTTGACCAGCGGCTGAACGTATTCGAGGGCCCAATACTCGGCCTCTGCGGCGGGTATCAGATACTCGGTGAGCGCATTTATAACGCCGATATCGAAGGCACCGAGCTTCCAGACGGGGTGTCGACGCTTTCAGGGATCGGATTACTGCCGGTCGAGACGACGTTTAGCGAGGACAAACGGGTGGTCGAGACGACGCTTGATCTCGACGGTGTGGGCCCGCTGGCAGGTGCTTCGGGCCCCGTCGCGGGCTACGAGATTCACATGGGAACCACCGAGTCGACCGGATCGGTCGAGATGCCGTTCGGCCACAATGGGGAGTCGACAGCCGCGCTCGGGGCCCGCCGCGGCGACGTGGTCGGCTGTTATCTCCACGGGCTGTTCGAAACCGAGACCGTTCGAGATGCGTTTATAAATAGTGTGTATGCTGCGTCCGGTCGATGGCGGCCCAACGCGTCGAAATCGGTCGACTCGCCGTACGACCGGGCTGCCGCACTGCTTGCCGATCACTGTTCGGTCGACTGGCTCGGCCTCGAGAACTAACTATCGGGCCAGTATTTCGCAGATTCGCTTTTGTGGTCGACGAGCGAACGGAGAGCTATGTCGACGGTTTTTACGCGAGAGACGATATTAGACATCGTTGTCAACCTGATCCCCCTCGGAATCATCGCTTTCTTTTCAGTGCTGTTTCTGATATTCGCACCGTGGGGCTACGATCGGTTCGAGATACTCATGATGACGGCGCTTCACGTCGTTCCGTTCGTGTTCCTTGCGTTGATCACATATCTCACGCTCCGTGCAATCGAGGGTGGCCCGGTTGGCGAGCAATAGTTAGTCGGTTGCTACCTCGGCAGCACACCGGTTTGGCCCGAGTTCGAGTTCTATCGCATCCTGCCTGTCTGCAACTGACTGTCGACCTGAATTGATCCCGATGATGAGCCTGTCCAAGAAATATCGGCAGAGAACTCACATGACGTAGACCTTATCTAGCAGAAAATCCTGTACAGCGTAAGGATTCACCCGTGACGTTCAATTTTATCCGATACGATCAAGATCAGCAA
>NZ_JAQFWV010000089.1:0-12119 GCF_056175805.1 Halohasta sp. A2
ACAGCTCTCGGAGTTCGTCGAGCCGTTCCAGCGAACCAACCGCTCGACAGCCGGTTCTTCCGGTAGTTGCCCTTGGATTAGGGCAGCGTTGGTGAGTGGCAACGCCGTCGCGTCGGCGGCTGATCGCTGCCGACAGCGACTGTCTGCCGGTAGAACTCCCAGCCACCGTCTTGCTGGAGGCTAGCCAGCCACCGCAGACACAGATTCAGCACCTATTGGAGGAGATCGGGAGGTTCTCGATGTGATCGACTGAGACAAGTGTCAGCCCTGTGGTCGGATTCACAGAGAGATATCTCTGAAAGACCTGTGGCGTGGCAAAATCAATGACTGCTTTCTGACCGGTTTCTTTCTCCCGTTATCCGTCTGAGTTGATTTTTCTCTCAGACGCTGAATTATGGGTAAGAGACAGCGTTCTATTCAGCAGTCGATTCCTACCACATCTCAGAGAGGTTGTAGACGTATGTGCAAGACTCAGCCTCTAACTGTTGCACCGAGATATCTAATCGCGTTATGTCGTAACTCGATTAGAATCTCGTGAATATCGCGTCGACAACGCGTAGATCAGGGCCAAGAAGCTCACTTTGTAATCGCCTTCACTCGATTATCCTTTTTCATTTTAGAGACTATCGACTCCTGTGATGACCTCACCCAAAACTCGACGAAGTATTTATGACCTACAGGTTTTGTTGGGTGGAAGTGAGATCACGCGCGTCGAGAAGATTTGAAGAACAGTAACGGCGCACCGACTATAATCGTAATATTTGTCACATCCAGATGTCGTTGAGAATGCCTTACAACCTGTGTTTGGATGTACTCAAATCGCCAGAAGGCGCGACCCTCATTCGGAATCGTTCGATAGTCGAATGAGATCAAAACCAAGAGCCAAACCCACTTTATAAGTGATGTACCGTCGTCTGTCGGATTCTAATCGTTCGGAAAACGAATGGGCGCTGCAGGATTTGAACCCGCGGCAACAAGAGGTGAAAAAAAGTAGGCGGGACGGGGATCGCGCAAGCAAAACTGACACCCAACCCACCACAAACCCGCACACCAACCCCCACGCCTCGACGCGGCTGGAGCTGGATTCCAAATGCCGCAAACCAACGAATACGAGCAAATCACACCCGAAGACGCACTCGAACTGTACCTAACCGAAAAAGCACAAGAATGCTCTCCAGCGACGATCCGAAGCCACCGTAGCCGCCTCAGCCACTTCGTCGACTGGTTTGAAAGTGAGACAGACTATCAATACACTTACGAACTGGGCGGCCTCGACGTACGCCGCTTCCGCTCGTGGCGATTCGACAACCACTCTAACGACACAATCGCCACTCAACTCGACACGCTTCGCGTCTTCCTCAAGTTCTGCCGCGACTGCGACGCCGTCGACCCATACCTTCCCGAGAAAGTAGTCAGTCCCGACCGCGGGGAGCAGCGGAGCAACGAGATTGACGCGGAACGCGCAAAGCAGATCCTCGCATACCTCGATCGGTATCAGTACGCCTCGTTACCGCACGCGCTCACCCACCTGTTGTGGTGGACGATGATCCGGATCGGTGCCGCCCACAGCATCGACCTCGACGACCTCGACCTTGACGACGGATACATCCGATTCGAGCACCGGCCAGACAAGGGAACGTCGCTGAAGAATCAGGGAAAAAGCGAGCGCACTATCGCGATCCGCCCGGAAACAGCGCAGATCATCCAAGACTACATAGACCAGCATCGCCCCAACGTAGATGACAAGTATGG
Source organism: Halohasta sp. A2 (assembly GCF_056175805.1). Taxonomy (NCBI): domain Archaea; kingdom Methanobacteriati; phylum Methanobacteriota; class Halobacteria; order Halobacteriales; family Haloferacaceae; genus Halohasta; species Halohasta sp. A2. The sequence continues at coordinate 1,753 of NZ_JAQFWV010000089.1, forward strand.
CCGCGAACCGCTTTTCGCGTCGACGCACGGGAGATACCACCGCAACACGCTACGTAATCACGTGTACGCTGTCACACGCCCGTGCGACATAGGTGAAGAGTGCCCGCACGACGCGGATCCCGACAGTTGCGAAGCAGCTCGGCGGAACAACGACGCTTGCAAATGCCCCAGCAGCGAGTCCACGCACGCTATCCGACGCGGGAGCATCAGCTGGCATCTCCGCGAAGAAGTTCCGAAGCAGGTCGTCAGTGACAGGGCAGATGTCTCACCCCGCGTGATCGACCGCCACTACTCAACGCTCACCGAGAGTGAGAAAGCCGACGTACGCCGAGAGCAACTCCCCGACGGCCTCTGACCTACTCGGCGTCGTCTATCAAGTCAATATATTTTGGCAGACCAACCACGATGTCGGATTCATTTTGACGCACATCATACACCGTGACTCTCGGCCTGCCGTGGATGCTCTCACCGAGCAAGACGCGGATCCGTCCTTTATGCTTGTGATCCGATGCGTGCGTGATCTCCTCAACACGCACCTCAAGCTCGTCGCCGTCGTTGACGACGACCGGGCCAATAATACAGTAAGGAGATTCGTATTGGCGCGGGACGTGAATTCTGACCCAGTCGCCTTCCTCCGCCAATGGCACGATATCTTTCGCCTTTGCCATATTCCCTTGTTATCATTGACACTCAGTAAATACCGATGTTCTCTATGAGAAGTCATACTAAGTGCCTCTCAACGTGTAAAGATGGCTCTAACAGTCAATGGGGCTGTTAAAGCCATCGCTAATATTCAACTACGCGTCCACCGATATGCAATGGTCGACGACGAAGACTTTGACATCGATGAAACGATAATCCGATACCCACACGACCACCCCAATCCCGCAAAACTCGCGTGGAGAGGCGTCGAAGCGTGGGTACGACGAGTCCACGACAAAGATGCAACATCGGGAGTTGAGAGTGACGCGTGGTGCCCTGAGACTGACACCGAACTGGAGATCAAATCCACCCGACCGTGGCAATCAGGCGGTGATCGAGGTCGTATAATCCTCCGCAAGCATCAACATCGAGCCGCGCTGGAAGAGGGCCGAGACTACGTGGTTGTACTAATCAACACGATAGACGATTGCACGTGGGACGTACTCGACGCCGTACGTATCTCCGCCGAGACGCTCGACGACTGGTGCATTACCTCCGACCGAAGATGGTCGCCACGAGACGGTTACGACGAGATGGGTATCCAGTGGCGCGACGTGCCCTACCTCCACCTACCATCGCGCTACTTCGATTTCGATGACCACGGTGGATCTAGATTTGATGTCAGCAGTGATTGAGCAAATCGAAGAATGGAACTACCTCGCATCCCAAGTCTATGACGAACAAGTGGATTGAATACTATCCCGTAAATTACCGAAAATAGACTGATACCAACCCGGTGTGCAGCATATATAAGATAACGATAGAAACAGAGAGTCAAGGAATGGAATCGGAACATAAGCAGCACGGAAAAACATACACACCGGAACCCGTCTCAGAGAAACTCACACGTTGGGCAATTCAAAACCCCTCTGATACCGTTCTTGAACCTTCCGTAGGCGAAGGACGGTTCGTCTTCGACGCTCACACCCGTCTACGTGATCTCGGAGTAGATAATGAACAGGCTCGCAATGCAATCCACGGAATCGATATTGACGAGGACGCGGTAGCCGACCTCCAAAGAAAGGCCAGCGAGGACATCGGCGGCGAATTCCCCAACGTCACTGTCGGCAACCTATTTAATTCGAATTTCCCGAAAATAGACGCTCTCATCGGCAACCCACCATACGTTATTCGCCACCGATTCGAGGACGCTGAGGAGATCATCGAACGGTTCTCTGAGTACGATTTCAGTGACCAAGCAGATCTCTATTGTTACTTCCTCGTTCAGGCAACCCGGTTTCTCAAACCGGGAGGACGGATGGCGATGATCGTATCCAACTCGTGGATGAAGCGCAAGTATGGTGAGGAGTTCAAGGATTTCCTTCTAAACGAGTTCTACATCAATGCCCTCATCGGTTTTCAAGAACGTGTGTTCGACGACCTTGCCAATACCGTTTGTATCATAGCCGAAAAACGCCCGAACACCATCCGAATGCCAGCGGGTAACGACGTGAGGTTCATCCAAGCGGAAAGCACCGAGATATTCAACAAAGGTGATAAGACGTTGGATGAGCTCGCTGAAGCCGCAATCCAAAGCGCAAAAGTCTCACAGAGCAACCTCAAAGCGGAGGACTACTGGGATATCTGGCTCCGCGCACCCCGTGTCTTCCAATCTATCAAGAACAGCGACGACTTCACCCAACTAAACGAGTACGCAACGCCGTCCATCGGCGTTCAGACCCTGCACAAAGATTTCTACATTTTTGATAAATCAGAAACCAACCGTGTCGAAGATAAGTTCCTCCGACCAATCGCGTATTCTCCTCGCTCACATCAGGATCCAGTGTTGCGAGTGGAAGATTGTGAGTCTTACGTGTTCTGGTGTCCTGATGAAAAGAGTGAACTCGAAGGTAAAGACGCGCTTGAATACATTGAGGAGTGGGAGAATCGTACTATTGGGAAGCGATATAGCGATGAGACATACGACGGGCTGCACAACAAAACGCGAATTCGAAAGGCTGGCCGTGATCCTTGGTACAATCTTACTGATGAAGCCGAGCGCCGCCTTCCTTCGCAAATCCTCCTGCCCAGACGCGTCTACGAAAACTACACCGCCGTATGGAATCCCGACAGCGTTGTGCCGAGTGAAAACTTCCTCGCAACCACTGTCCACGATGAAAGTAATATAAAACCAATCCTCACATACCTGAACTCTCAACTCGGTGAACTCAACCTACGTCTTGCTGGTCAGGTATATGGAGGCGGGGTCTGTGATCTCAACGTCAGTTCCTCAAAGACCATACAGACCATCGACCTCGACAAACTCACAGATAGAGAACTACAATGTCTAGAAGAAGCGTTCAACCAATTCGCCCAAACCGGTAAACGAGACGTACTGGATGAAGCCGTATATTCCGTCCTCGCAATCACAGAGGAAGAACGCCGGGAGATTCAAGATGCGTTGTATCTCGCCATCGAAGAATCTGTTAACAAAAACTAGGATTCGGGATCGGTTGGATATGTATACAGGACACCAGAGTCCTTCGGGGAATCTTTTTCAAGGTTTATGACACCGTGTGAACGTAGATCATTGGGATGGTTTGACAACCACACGTGAGAGTTCAACGAGATGTCCATAAGATATTGCTTGTATCGGGAAGAGTCTGGGAACATCGTGATGAACACCGCCTCGAAGTCTTTCGCATCACCATCTACTGGCGATTGCAAGTCTTCGAGCAGTGTTTCGATGCGTTGCTCTGTGAACGGCCCAAGACTTGTTACTGCTTCCAGAAGGTACAACGTCTGATTCGCCTCATCGTATGCGATTGCGTCTGGATAGACGGATAACCTGAATCGCATTCCATCGAACTCAATAGGTAAAAGCTTCGCCGTGATCTCCTCACGTTCGTCCTTGGTAAGACCCTCGTGTACCAAAACGGGCTTGTCGGCTAGTTGCGGTACAAGATCTCGCAAACCTACGCCGATCAACTGAGTATGTTCACCGGAAGCCCGAGGAAGTATCTCGTCGTGGTAGGGCAGTTCGACAGTGCGCTCCTCACCCTCAACTGGATCCGGTTCGCTGATGGTCTCTTCGAGCTCGGCGTTATCGAGGTATTCTCGGAACTCCTGACCCACCCAATAGTGCGTCTTGGGACTGTTCGGCGCGGGTTCCTCGTATCCGAGGACACCGGCCTTATCACGGAGGGGTTTCAGGGCGTCCTTACGGATTGGTTCTCGGGAGTTCTCAGCAGTGTAATTTGGAAGAAACTGGACTAGGTTCGTGGTTTGGATGGCATAATCGGGGAGGTCATCGTACCGGAGTTCGATGGATTCGTAGTATTCCGCGGAGGTGACGGCTTGAAGCACGGTGAGCATCGTATTATTGATGTCACTCTCTTGCATTCCAAAGTCCTTGAGAGCCTCCTTGAGTTGCTCCCGGCTGAGGTCATAGTTGAATCCGACCTCGGTCTCTTCTGTTGACATACACGACCTTCACACTGCCAGATCCGTATTTGTTCCGACATAGTCTCGCTTAGAACCGGTGGTTTTCGTGAACGAACAATGTAAAATGTTTTTTAAATTGTTTGACAACGGTTGCTAAAGTTTGAGAGAAAACTATACTACTTCTAGTGGTCGCTGGGCCAGCTACTCCTCGGTAATATTAATCAGACGTGGCGAATTACACTCGATAATGGGTGTCACAGAGTCAGAGATAATCGTCAAGGGAGAAATTCACAGTTCCCGTGGCGACCTCGACCACGAACGGGAACTCCTCATCGAAGGCGTCGACCACCTCATCCTCGAAGGCCCTGAAGAAGAAGCTGAATACAGCTTGTTCCAGCAGTGGTACGCCTTTGCGATGCTCATTACCGACTACCTGTTCTTCCGTATCCTGCAAACTGATAGTTCCGTCCTCAAAGATATCGCTGAAGCCCAAGGGGCTGAAGTGACGAAAACGCGAGAATCCAATGCATCAGTCCTTGAAAATTCACACATCCTCGCACGAATCGGTGCCGCAATCCTCTTCCTCATTTTGTTCTTCACCTCAGCCCTGTTCGGTATCGCCGGCATCCACCTCTATGGAGTCCCGCTTCTAATTGGGAGCGCACTAGTACCAACACTCCTGCTCAGAATCCACGAATCAAACCGTTCGACCGGAAGCCGAGACGAGAAAATGGCGAAATTAATCACCGAAGCAGCCGAAGATGGAGGGCGAGTCATCGCTGTCGTAGGGGATGACCACGCCGACCCGGTAATCGGTCATCTGCCAAATTGGATTGATCCGATACGGGAAGAGCCTATGTACCCGTGGTATTCGTGGAACCACGCAAAAGACATCGCTTATCCGTCCTTCATCTTCGTCAGTGTCCTCTGGGTAGTTTACACGGTTTTTGTAGCGTACGCCGAGTTTGTGTGGTCGCTAAACTGACCAAAGCCAAAATTCAGCCGATAGAAGTCGCGATCCGCACGGTGAAACCAGTTGCTACCAGTACGACACCCATCGAAGCATCCACATAATTGAGTGACGTCATTGACACCCGCTCCTGATACGGCGTATCACCCTTCCGATCATCTGGTACCAACGCAGCCTCCCGGAAAGCCTTCTCGTGAACCCTGAAAGCCGTCCACGCTAGCGTAGTCGCACCTGTCGCTACCATCACAATACCATATGTTCCTGCCGAAGCTGACAGTAACCACACCATCGAGAAGGCTCCGAAAAGAATGACGGCGGATCTTGTGATGCTCTGCTTTACAGCCTCAGAGAACCTCTCCCTCAACCGTGGTGACTGCTCATCCAAGTAGTAGAGGGATACACGTAAGCGGTATCGAAGGCTATCTTGATACCTGTCCCAGTCGACTTCCATAACCCAACTTCCCAGTCAGCACCCAAAAATTCTCGTCTATCTGGACTGCTGAGGCCGCATTCCACCCCACCCTCGTGTTTCTTCAGAGAGGACATCATTCAGTTTCGTATGGGAATCATCAATCCAGTCACTCTCCAGAAGAGAACAAGACAGGCGAACCTGATCGGTTTGATGGGATCAATTCTGCTGCTGGTGGTGGGCTTCGTCGGAAACCAGTACGCCACGACCTTCTCACAGGTTTGGGAAGGGTACTGGGCCATTGGTTGGCTCGGTATTTGCATTGCAACAATAACATTTGCCATCCGCAAGGGTGTGTGAACACTTCAGACGAACTGCCGAGTCTATGGCACAGAAGCGGAAGTTCACCCCCGGCTGCCGGCTGCTCTTTATAAACGATAGGTGGTTAGTACCACCCGTATGACAAACACGGAAGTTGAACAGTCCAGAGAACAAGTCTGGCTCAAACCAGAGCAGATTGACGAGATGCGAACCATCATCTACGAGTGCCGACCTGACTACCTCCAGCAGCGCGACGACGCACTCGTCACGCTGATGTACGACGGTGGGCTTCGGAGCTGCGAACTGGTCGCTCTCGACGTGGACGATCTCGACCTCAGCGACCGCGTCCTTACACTCTCCCCAGAGCAACAGAAGCAGTACCCCAACGAAAACACTCCCAACACCGCCCGCCTCAAACTCTCCAGCGACACCGTTCGCACACTCCGAAGCTACATCAACAACCGATGGAAGGACACCGACGCCCTATTCCCGGCTAGATCCTCTCCACGGATGTCCACGCGGGCCGTACGCGACCTCATCAGCAAACTCGCCTGCGAAGCCAGTGTAAGACCGTACAAAGCGACCGGTGGTCGCGGCGACCCATCCGACGTATCGCCGCATAGCCTCCGACACAGCGTCGCTTACCGTATGATTGACCGAGAAGACTGCTCACTCGATGCCGTCAAACGACGACTCCGTCACTCGTCAATACGCACCACGGAACGCGAATACAGCCACTTCGACGTGGTCTAATCGCGCCCCCAACTCCACTGTTAATTTAGACGACTATCAGCATTAAACCCCCACCGGAACGTTGGCAGCCCACGCGTGCCGGCGTTTATTACTTAACCCCAACTATGATGATATGCGGCGGCGGGCCAGCACTCATTTCCAACCCACGGAATCCCCTGCCGCCGTCCCCGTCTCCATTCACTCATTTCGCCGTTTTGCGGAATAGAACGATCTACGACCCCCTGACCCTAAAATCACGGTTAGAAGGCGTCCAACGTAGACTGTGCATCACAACTCGCCGGATCCTTGTCACACGACTCGACGCGCAACAGGTCAGGACGCTCGGATAGAAACTCCCTGACATCGCTGTAATCGTCTGGATATCCGTGATACTGTCGGTACGTGTTACGATGCCCTCGAGCGTGCGACCGCATCCCCAAGGAACTGTGCGTCGAGAAGTCGCACCCCGGGATTGAACAGTTGTAGTGCGACATCGCAGTACGACGGTAAGCATCACACCGATTTATGTCACTCGGGAAAATGGTTAGAAGGCGTCCAACGACGGCTGCTCCAACCCCTCGACCCGCCGGCGTTCTCGCGGGACGACGTACTTGAACCCGCGGGTCGGCGGCTCCTCAGGAGCGGGCCGATCGACCTCAACCAGCGGCGCGACCCAAATCCGCCCATCATCAACCTTCTCGATCCGCGCTTCGGCGTAGACGCGCCCCTTATCCGCGAACAGGATCCGCCACCCCGGCATCGTTCGACGCGGCTTCCCCTGCACCCGCCAGTACGGCTTCTCACCCTCGGGTACGTTCGCTCCGAGTTTGTGCCGGGTCGCCTCTAGATCCGCCCTCACGAGGACATCCATCGCCCACGGCTCCCGATGCTCAGCATACCTACCGCCGCTGAAAACTGCTCCACAACCGCACAGCACATCATCGTCTTCTATTCGATATTCTTCTCCCCGCTCGCAAACAGGACACTTCCCACGCAGTTCGACGTCGTCGCCAAAATCCGGTGACTCGTCGTCGACGTAGACCGACGCCGCCGGCGGGACTTCACGCATTCTCATCATTCAAATAGTAAGTTATCACTAGGTAAAGGCCGATCGCTCAACAGGGTGGAAAAGAGTCTAAGCAAGGCGGATTGGCGGGACAGGGCACCACCATCACTTCACCGCACCGCCGGCGGCGAAGCGCCCGGTTTACCAAGACAAGAATTTACGTTCCCACGGCGCGAATCACCACACGCGGGGCTAATCCCCGTAATGGGTTTGGGGGAGTCATCCCCCTTTCAAAACTTCTCGAACTGCCGGCGATACAATGATCGTAGTGCCCTAATGTCCTGATTGCTCAGTTCAGGAATTTTCTCCAGATCCTGCACGAAGTCGCCGGGTTGATCGGGGGACTGACCCGCAGCTGAAGCCACCAGTTGCCACGCGTAGCGTGACCGTAGATGATCCGCCAGTACCTCAGAGTCGGTGAGCGTGGCGACGTCATCGCGGAATTCCGCCGGCGAGATCGGTTCCGATGCTTGCTGTTCTACTGCCATCACCCTTACTAACACATCGTTGGATTTACACGCCACGAGAAAAGCAGCCTAATCCCGGGCAGCCCTCCACGCCGGCATTAATCCCCGATCGATCCTCACTGCTATACAGATGAACAACGAAGGTGAAGGACGAGAAGGGGTTCGAGACGCGCAGAAGCGGGTCGCAATCCACATTCACCACGTCGCGGGAGAAGTCGAAGATTTTGGTGAACGCGACGTCTCAGAATCAGTCTACCCAGTCTAAACACTCACAAATCTAACAAGTCCAAATCACCCTCCCATCGAAGACACGTTACCCCGGGGGTCGACGGGGTCTACGTTGACGGCGGGTTAATTTCACAAGATTTCATTCCGAGACTCATAAGCCGGTTTATAGTTTTAAAAGTACCAAAATTTTAAATACGACTACTTACCACTCAAAATTCCAACAAAAGATGAAAAGGAAGTTCACCTTCCCACGAGCGCAGATCAGTTGAATGGCGACAGGTCACGACCCCCGACCCGGATTGTGTGTGTAAATGAGTACTAACACCGGGGCCGGGCACGCGACCCAACCAACCGTAGCACGTGGTTACTTAAAAACACTAGAACGCAAGGCTGCAAAGAGTAACTACTACACCCCGAACGAATGAAGCTCGTAAAGCCGGTCACGAATGTCCTGATCGGCTTCGTCGGGGGAAGCGAAGTCGGCGGCAAGCGGAGACCCAGAGTCATCGAACCACCAATCTACCAGCGCATCCACATCACCCCGCGCAGTGTCATCATCGACCCATCCCGCTTCGGTAGCGTCCCAGTTTTCAAAATACCCACCCGGTGGCGCTATCTCGTCAATTGCATCAGCGAGTACCACCATATCCAAACTTCCCGAGATCGGAGTCTCCTCACCGTGGGTACTATTTGTGTGTAATTCATCGAGCTGACTTTTCAGATCGTCAATATTTGACGCCCATTTCCGCAGAGTCTTGTACAGGCGGTCTTCGTCGGGGGAATACGAGGTTTGCACGAGCACGGCTCGTAGGATTGTACTGCACTTCCGATTTAAACGTTCGATGTCGTTCTCTTCTTCGTTGCCGTCGGAAGTGTCATATACAACACCCGTCGCCCGGATCCGCCGTTCAACGGATTCAACTGTCAGCGACGACCGGGCGCCGCAGAACTGCTCGATCCGCGCGCCGATCTGGTCGCGGTCGCCCTCGTGCGCCGCTCCAGTATAAATGGCAATACCCGCAATTAGCCCCGCTGACTGCCACGATCCTAGCTTCTGGATTTTTGTGGTCGGTCGAACGTGCTGCGGATTGATCTCCGGGACTGGATCGTTGGCGGTCAGTTCGCGCACGTCGTCGGCGTCAAGGACGATGGTTTCCGCGTTAGGGTCGTACTCGTCGCCGGCGGCGCCGTCGTATGCTTCAATTAGTTTGTCCAGCGCCGCTCGCGGATCCGCGCTCCCGGTCGCGTCTACGGCATCACAGGCCCGGTCGAGGATGTCGTTAACGATCCGTGTCGTGTTGTTGTTAGCGTGTTGCTCGGCCCAGTCGTCAACTTCACCTGCGATATCGTCGCGTAGTTCTGGTCGCTTCGTCATCTGTACCAGTTAGTTATTTTCCTTGACACTTATAATTTGTCCAAATATTGGGTGTGTATGTGTGTGTTCGTAGCGACACAAATGAGGTGGTCGTTCCACAGGGCATAGTCCCACCTGTATCGTTAGTCAACAAGTAACAATCCTGAATAGTTGATCGAACTGCTTGAATCGAAGCGCGTTAATTGTTAGCAAACAACACAAACATATCTGTACAAATATGATGTATGTGTGTATGTGTTGAGTTTCAGCAAGTGTACCCCCGGGGGGGTCGGGGAGGATTTTGGAGAGCTGGAAAAAAAGATCGTCGTCGAAAACACGTCACTTAAAGACTCAATCTTACAGTTACACGGGTATCCGCCTCCCCCCGATTCTTACCCCCTCTCGGGAAAAGCTTTATACTACTTACTAGTACTAGATCTAGTAGTATAGTAGTAGTAGTAGGTGAAGTAGTGGTTAGGTGTGTTAACAAACCACATTATTCTGAGGAAGAACGACAGCCGTGTTGCGATCTCCGTACGCCACCAGTCGAAGAACGTGGTTGTTCCGACCCCCGGGGGGTATTTTCTGTGGTTTAACACATACACACGAGCCTGTCCAAGAAATATCGGCAGAGAACTCACATGACGTAGACCTTATCTAGCAGAAAATCCTGTACAGCGTAAGGATTCACCCGTGACGTTCAATTTTATCCGATACGATCAAGATCAGCAACA
>NZ_JAQFWV010000090.1:0-12024 GCF_056175805.1 Halohasta sp. A2
TATGTCCCGATCTCGAAGTCGTCAGCAATAGACTCGCTATCGACTGCGTCGAGTAGCAAGTAAAATTCAGCTCCAACTGTAGATCGAGGAGTACTATCTGCTCGTGTACCCATCGGTTGGATGTGATTGACTCACAGCAAATTTAAATACTCGAAATGGGACAGATTTCTTTGTCACTCACACCAATAGTGAGTATGTAGGTTGCATCCGTCTCGAGGACCTAAATCAGGTGCACTTCGGCGTCAAACGCCTCAGCAAGCCCAAGTCCATTACAACCGCTCCTTCCGCCATAGAACTCCCATCTGTCGTTATCAATACTTTGTCAATCATGGCGTCTCTTCTGACAGTATCATTGCTATACTCGGTACTTCCCAACCGGCTTGAGAGCTGAAGCTAAAACGTAGCTTTCATCAGGATGATGTCTGGTTGAGCGAATGTGTTCAAGATCCCACAACCAGACGGTTGTCTTTCAGCTACAGAGGTCAAAGAACTAGCGGAAGATTTTATTCGACGGCTCCCGCTGCCGGGAATCGAGGGCTCGCCCCTCGATCCCGGCAAGATCTGGCCTGTCGTCACCCTTGCAGCAGTTAACCAGACTTCTGTCTGGGAAACCTGCAAAGACAACGATAACGCTCCCTGTGACGACACTGTCATGGATTGGCTCCATACTCTCAACCGAGAATGGCTAGAGCGGATTGCTAACGACCTTCTCAAGGAGATGGCAATGACGATGCTCGACCCTGACCGGTCGAGGATCGTCTCCATTGATTTCGTCGATAACCCCTACCATGGAACGTACAGCGATGTGAGCGGCGAGCTCTGTCGAATGGCAGCCAAAGACGGTACAACAACGTGTCACCGCTACTGCACAGCATATCTCGTCTTAAACGGGAACCCAGTGACGCTGGCAACAACGTACGTGTGAAGCGATGAGCAAGAGGCCGATGCGGTCGAGCGTGTCCTCGACCGCATCGAGGCCTATTCCTTCGAGATAGACCTTCTATTGGCTGATCGCGGCTTCTACAACGAACGCATCCTGCGTCGGTCACGTGACATTGCTGCGACTGTCATTCCCGTCCAAAAGAAGGGCAACGCATGAAGAAGAAGCTAGACACGCACTGTTCGTACATGACGACCTATCGGATGTACAAAGACTGCAAGCGGGAACTGAAATTCCCGCTTGCAGTCGCTGTCTCCTACCAAGCCGGAGATCGTGGCAAAAGCGGAGAGATCGTTCGAGGCTATGTGGCGTGCGATCTGGCTGATCGCACGCCCAAACAGGTCGAACGGCTCTACCGGAAACGCTCGGCGATTGAGACCAGTTATCGTGTTTTCCGCCAAGCACGGGTGGTAACAACGACTCAGGATCCAATCGTCCGCTTTGCGTTTGTCCTAGTTGGATTCTTGCTGGAAAATCTCTGGCTCGTGCTTCGATGGGCGGTCGTCGCCCGCCCACGGCGGGGCGGGCGCGACCTACCCGAAGAGTTCACGTTCAAAACCTTCTCTGACTGGATCAGACACGCCTTAGAGGAGGAATTAGAGCGGAGTTGGGAGATAGAAATGAACGGCGTCGGTGTACCAGAAGCGTACTCACCGGCCGCGGGCTGAGTCAGCCCGCGGCCTCGGTAAGCGCCTCCTGAGCTACAGCACCCGTCTCTGACGGCTAGATGAGTTCTTTCCGCTTGGTTCTCTTGATCAGTGAACTCTATTCCACTCTTCACAGAGCAATCACGAAGCGTTTGATCCAATGAAGCGTGACTCAGCACAGCTCACGAAGCAGCATTCGGGAAGTACCGATACTAGAAAATATAACTTTGGCATCCCAATGTCTTTTTCATCTGTGGTTTCAGCTGGACATTTCTCGAAGATAGATTGCAAAGGCAAGAAACGTGAGAATAGTGCCAGCAAAAAAGTAGTCTCCCGCTATAACAAGCAGGAGAGTTGCGACGAGAAAAATAACGATGAGAACTGCAGCGAACGTTGCGACGAACTCTGACATGCATGACACACTGTTAGGATGACTAATATATGTGTCGTTGATATTGAATAAATTACTCAAAAAGTATGCAGTCAATCGATACAGGATTGTATAGGATCTTATCGAATTCAAAATGACTGTTTTAAAACCTTTTGTGGCTCTTATTCGACCGACAGGAATTTTATTGGTAGTCATTGGTATACGTTAGTATGGAGTATCACGAAGCAGTTAATCGATTAGAGCGGCTCAAGCGGCTTCGTCCCGAGATGGGGACCGATACGACCGCTGGCCTGCTTGCAGATCTCGGCGACCCGCAGGAAAATTTCGACGCCGTGCAGATAGCCGGCTCCAACGGTAAAGGGAGTACGGCACGTATACTTGACCGCATCTTACGAGAATCGGGTCTCACTGTGGGCTGTTACACCTCCCCGGATTTGAACGACAGACGGGAGCGGATTACCGTGCAGGGCCACAAAATTCCGAAACAGGATGTCATTAGATTCGTTGAAACAATCTGGCCCACCATCGTTAAAAGATCAGCTGAGGGTACTGCTCCCACGTTCTTCGAGGTATTTACGAGCTTAGCTCTCTGGCACTTTGCACGGAAAGATGTCGACATCGCGGTTCTCGAAGTCGGAATCGGCGGGCGCTACGACGCGACGAGCGTTGTCGACCCTGTCACGTCGGCAGTAACAAATGTGAGCCTTGAACACACCGATCTTCTTGGGTCAACGATCGAAGAAATCGCACGCGACAAGGCCCAGGTCGCACCAACAGATGGCCCGTTAGTAACGGGCGCTACCGGTGAGGCTCTGGAAACGATACGCGACGAAACAGCAGTCATCCGCGTCGGAACTGATCAAAATGATCTTAAAGCTGATTCCGACCGATCAGTTATTCATGACCTAGAGGAACCGGCACCAATAATACAGGCGACAGAGACTAAAATGGATTCTTCGATTCACTCATCAGTCTCCTTAGTTGGGCCCGACTGGGAAATACAAAGCGAGACCCCGTTGCTCGGCCAGCATCAGGCGATCAATGCGGGGATTGCAACCGCCCTAGCTAAGCAAATCGCCGATCCTACGGGCGAGGCGATCACAAGCGGAATTCGAAGTGTTCGCTGGCCGGGACGATTTGAAGTGATGGACAACTCACCACTGACGATTCTTGACGGAGCGCACAATCCAGACGCGTGTGCGAATCTTGTGTCCCTACTCGAGCGATTCGAGTACAATGAGTTATATCTCGTCTTTGGAGCCTTACGTGACAAAGATCACCAGCAGATGGCCCAGTCATTTTCGGCGGCTGATCAAGTGTTTCTCGCGCCACCAGACGTCCAGCGGGCTCAAGAAGTTGACACACTCAAATTAACGTTCGGCCAGGAGACTGATGCCGATATCAATCGGTTCAATTCGATCCCCGTAGCACTTGACCAAGCTCTGATGACAGCTAGCCCGTCGGATTGTGTACTTGTGACGGGATCGTTATCGACAGTTAGTGAGGCACGAGATCGCTGGACAAGAGCGTTCCGAACAGTAGAGACGCCGACTACAGGTCATGCTAAAACAGCTTTGCAAGACGCCGATGTACCCGAATCGGAACGACTGGAGCTATCGGATCGAATTGTTCACCGAACGATACGGTTTCGCGTACAACACGGCGAAGCAACGAAACTTCGGCGGCTCATGGAGTCGCTGGGTGGCAGCTGTGCAGTCTCTGGCACTAAACTAACCGATGAGCACGTCGAGGTTGTGCTCTCGGGGACGCTTAAGAACTTCAAAGATTTCACATCCCAGCTTCGAGGACGGTCGGTCGGTAGTCGCCACTTTGCCACACAACTGCTCAAATCTGTAGGGATCAATGCTAATGAATCCGTAGGCGAACACCCTTGGGACAATGGAACAGCGGTGATGGGAATTCTCAATGTAACGCCAGATTCGTTCCATGATGGAGGAGAGCACGAGGCAGTCCATGCAGCTGTCGATCGGGCCAAAGAAATGATCGACGCAGGGGCGGATATAATTGATATTGGTGGAGAATCGACTAGGCCGGGTGCTAAGCCAATTTCAGTGCAAACAGAGCGTGACCGTATCCTTCCGGTTCTCAAGCGTCTCAACGGTGTCGATACAACACTTTCGGTCGACACCCGAAAACCGTCTGTCGCCCGGGCAGCACTCGAAATCGGTGCCGATATGATAAATGACGTCACTGGTCTCACAGATGCGGCAATGCGACGTGTCATCGCTGATTACAACGTTCCTGCCGTGCTCATGCACAGCGTCTCTGCTCCAGTCAATTCGAACAGACAAGTCAGTTATGACAACGTTGTCGATGATGTCCTGAACCAACTCACCGAGCGCGTCCTCCTCGCCGAGCGAGCAGGAATCGACCGTTCGCAACTTATCGTAGATCCTGGTCTTGGCTTCGGCAAATCTGCCACCGAAAGTTTTGAATTACTTGACCGAATCCATGATTTCCGATCGCTCGGGACATCGGTTATGATCGGACATTCTCATAAGTCGATGTTCAAACAAACTGCTGGATCTGATGGTGACCGGTCTGCGGCGACAATAGCTGCGACCGCGCTTGCGGCAGAGCGTGGCGTCGACGTGATTCGTGTTCACGATGTTCCGCCGAACGTTGCTGCCATCGCCACTGCAACCCAAACCAACTCAGACATGTAAATAGCCCAGATATCAGTTCCCCTAATCTGGCAACGAAGAGTTACACTCCTACGCCAACTTTTAGCCATTGGATTGCTGAAGATAGAGACAGATAAGAACTTGATGTGTGTCTGGCTTTGTTACATAGATTTTGATAAAGTCACTTCATCCATATAGAAGTCTAATACATCACAATGAATTCCGGTACGTAGTTGAAGATAGAGCTCTTGCTGTTATAATAGTGTGTAGTATCATAGGTCAAGTTTCTTTATTGGGTATTGTGTACCTATTATCGTATGACACAGTGGAATGACTCACAAATCAAAGATGTGAGCGACGACATCACAAAGAAATCAAACGCACTTCCAGCGAAGTACTTTACTGAAGACAGCGTTTTCGAAATGGAGAAAGAGAAAGTGTTTGGTCAACACTGGGTATATGCAGGCCATGCCAACTGTATCACCGATTCTGGTGAATTTTTCACCCGAAACGTTGGTGATCGACAACTCATAATTGTTCGCGATCACGACGGCGAGATCAAAGCGTTTGATAATGTCTGTGCACACCGCGGGTCGAAAATGGTAGAGGATACGCCGATGACCGACCCAGGTAAGTCAAATCGGATTCGGTGCCCATACCATCTATGGACATACGATCTAGATGGTGAACTTCAAAGTACACCAAAAAGTTTCGAGGAAGCAAGTCTTAACCCAGATCTTGAAGACGAAGATGTACCAGAGTTTGATTGTAGCACAAACGGTCTCAACGATGTCCATGTTGACACCATTGGCCCACTCATCTTCGTGAATTTGGACGACGATCCGATGTCACTAGCTGAACAGGCTGGTGTGATGAAAGACCGTCTCGAGTCGTTCCCACTTGAGGAGTACGAACACGCTACCCGGATCGTCTCCGAAGTCGAATGTAACTGGAAAGTATTCTCTAGTAACTACTCTGAGTGTGATCACTGTCAAGCAAACCACCAAGATTGGATTAAGGGAATCTCACTCAACGAATCCGAACTCGAGGTCAATGATTACCATTGGGTGCTCCACTACACCCACGATGCAGAAGTCGATGACGAGCTACGTATCCATGACGAACATGAGGCACAATTCCACTACTTCTGGCCGAACTTCACTGTTAATATGTACGGCACTGCCGATGGGTACGGCACTTACATCATTGATCCGATCGATACCGATCGATTCCAACTTATCGCCGATTATTACTTCCGAGATGGTGAACTTAGCGAAGATGAGCGTGAGTTCGTCCGCACGAGCCGGCAACTCCAAGAAGAAGACTTTGAGCTAGTCGAACGCCAGTGGCAGGGACTCAAAACCGGAGCACTCGCACAGGCTCAACTTGGCCCAAACGAACATACTGTTCATCGCTTCCACCAACTCGCTCAAGAAGCCTACAACTCATAGCTGGAACGAAGTCTGTTGGCTGATCAACCCGATATAAAATGAAAATATGAATACAGATAATCGCTCTTCGACAAAGTCTCAGACTACATACGTCGCTATTTGTCCAGAGTGCGACGTCACACACCAGACAGATGCTCCAAACGAAATCATTGAGTTCCATCGCCGTCACAATCGCGTGACTGGACATAGCGTTGTGTTCGAAAGCGCACAACTAGATCTCAATGAAGAAGTCATAGGCACAAACGTGAAAAATATAGTCTCGCAACTCCAAGATAAGTATGGAAATGGGGTACCCATCGGTATCATTGCGGCCATTCTGAACGAACAAGCCGTGTCAATTGATGAGACACTGGATAATATTCGCGAGGCTCGGATGACAGGTGGTATGTATGAACCACGAGACGACCACTTATGTACGTTTTAGTGTATAATATGATATAGAGCTTAATCTAATCTATATTCCTGTTACGTTAATTCTGAAGCACTAAGAGTGAGACATAAAATTTCTCAGGCAGTCCAATGTGGCCATTCAAAAATGATAAAACGTCTTTCGTGACTACAAGACGTTTCCAATCACTATAATGATCAGATGATACTAGAATAGCTCGTACTGCAGGTATGAAGTCCAGCAATTTTCAATACGCTTCGTTCAACGGAGTATATTGTCTCTGATGATTGCCACATCAATCGAATCCGATAATTCTACACTGTGTACTATCAACCACTTACGTGCCGCTGATTAACAGATCCACTCCTGCAGAACGTGTTTTGACGATTACTCACAGCCTAATATTATCCTAACAACGATATCCTTATTTATCTTGAAAAAGATACTTATTTGTGGTTAAATCTATACCGCTGGCGACAGCAACGCAAATCATTGACGCAGCTGAATCGAAAGCTGAAGAGATCGGAAATCCAATGGTAATCACAGTGGCTAACAGCGAGGGAAACCTCATTGCTCAACACCGAATGGATGGTGCGTGGCTCGCATCAGTCAGTATCTCGAGAAACAAGGCATATACGTCGGCCGCACTTGATATGCCAACTCATGAACTCGCTGAACCAACCCAACCTGGCAACTCGCTATATGGCCTTGACACTCGAGACGAGGGTCGTATAGTCGTCTTTGGTGGAGGTTACCCACTTGAAGCCGACGGCGAGGTTATTGGGGCATTCGGTGTCTCTGGTGGTGCCGTCTCACAAGACCGCGAAGTTGCAGAGGCTGGTGTCGACAAATGGAACCAACTCGTCGAAGAAGACGCTGTTGAGCTCTGTCACGACTGAGTTCGGGCATAATTATCTGCTTGACTCATTTTATCAGTTCTATTTTTGATTTGGGAACGAGTTCTGTCCAAAATTCACAACTCAGAGCGATCACAGGATTCCAAAAGAGAGTAGAGAATCATAATTATCAACTGTATTGAATCAGTAGACTGCGTCGGGTTAGGTCGCCAAATCAAAGGAGCTGAAGCGGAGAGATTCGGTTGCGTATAACACAAATCTCCCGCTTCATTAGCGAGATTGTCCCGATTTCTCAAAGAATTACTGGCGATAGAGACGAATCCGCCGCCCCGGAAGGTGGCGGCGGATTCGCCGACTACGCCCTCGTTTCTCTCCATTGTCTACGGATTTACCTCAACACATCCTACCGGATGACGATTGACCTTCTGAAGGAGATGCCGCAAATAACGGGGGAAATCGGCCTTGACGCGGCTGATCTCTCCGCCACATCCATGTTGTGTAAGTCGTTCGACCGGATCTATATGAGTGTCTGCCGAGTGCTACTGCATCAGTCAGCGCAGTTGCAAGACCCGTCGAAACACGGTGCTATCGACGCTACATTCGAACGCTCAGCTGCGAGCCGACACTACTGCCAGCGAATCAGCTACCACGTACAGATGTTGAAAGTCACGAAAATCGTGGATACAGACTCTCAAGCCGTCCTTGATATTCATTGTTCAACAAACCCCAAAGGAAGCGATGCAGACCTCATCGAACAGATCGCCCGCCGGAGTGCGGACGATCTGCGGTCTCTCGCTACAGGCAAGGGATAGGATAAGCAATCGCTCCACAAATCTCTCGATAATCTTGGGATTCGCCCGCTCATAAAACATCGTATCTTCGCACTCTACGGCCACGCGCACAACGCCAGAATCGACGAATAGAACTACAATCAGCGCTCGATGACCGAAGTGGTGAAATCGACAGTCAAGCGCTCGCTCGGCTTGAGTGGTCTGTACCACTTTTGAATGCTTGAGTACTCGTCCATTGAGCGATTAGTCTCCGCTGGCCTGTTGCTGACACCAGACTGTTCAAGGGTTATGCCAACCACTCTCGCCGTGCGAGCGCGATCTTGGTTCCGTGAGTTCCGAGAAATCGCGCTGATGTGTGTCGTCTATAACATCAAGCGTGTTATGAAACAGTGAATTCTACTGCTGTATAGCGATTCAACACAGTCCAATTATCTATCTGAGAAGTTAATTCCTAACATAATATAATCGGAATTTTATTATTTGTGTATACGCACCGGAAGGCATATCATTTATGACTAAGTGGATAGTCTGAATACGGTTATTTTGTTTTGAAAATATCTAAAACTGGCAAGTACGTGCACGGTTGTTCAAATACTCAATATAAAATTAATACTATACATTTTGGCGTGTATGGTGTTCCCTCCTCGAAACCGCAGCTAAGTATGTCTTGATTCGACATGTCTACTTAGATTATAGATTCTATCTAGTCTGATTGTTTCGGATTTGTAACAGCTAACTGTTGATTAATCATACTCGTTGTGATTCTGGAGCAAACGCTGTATGAATCTTTCGACGAAAATCTGATTCGACAACCCACAGGCTAACGCAAGCTAAATACTAGTATTATGGTATTATTTAACATCTCTTTAGACTCATTTTTAGTACTCTAAGTGGTTTGTTTTGTGTTTCACGCTTGTGGATGTCTAGTGTCATTAGCAACTAAACTGGCGTACTGAGTGCGAATAAAACGATTCGCATTCTATATCGAATTCACTGCGAACAATGACACCCACCACTACGAAGCAGTTCTCCGATGGAGTAATCAGACCCACAGTGCGGACAGATAGTACGCACGTCAACAAGAACGTCATAACCATCGTGGTTGAGGTGGTCAGCTGATTCCAGTGAGGAAATCACAGATTCAGACACAGCTGTAACCCGGCCTTGGAGTTTCTCAATCGCTTGGACCTTTGGTTCAACAGGATTCGTTTCTGTTTCGGGGAGACTTGCCTCGCGGTCTTTTTTGAGAAACGTATGGATTGCTTGATGTGACACGAAGTCGCTACTGAGGCTATCTGGATCGATGCCTTCACGCTCTATACGTCGCTCCGCACGAGTTCTTTCAGATCCAGATCCATGCTTGAGTGCCTCATATGTCCCATTGACCTCAAAATTCATCGGAGAAATTCCCTCTTCTTGAAGGGCCGTCTTAAGTACTGCCTGGTTGAATTCGTCAGCAAGATCACGCAGACTGGTTCGTTCCTCATCCTCACCAATCCAGGCAGCTTCTATATGTGCACCCATTCCCTCCAGAGCGTGCTTCTCAATGACTTGCGCCACCTTGGTACGTCGCCCACTGGACTTATTTGGCATATTCGGTTATACATGCTGAAGCATTACAAGCTTAATGATGTAATCTTTAGGCCCTTAGCCGTGGATTGTATCTCACCCGAAAGTTTAGCTGATGTTCTCAACGTAGCTGTACGTATCTGGAAGGCTAGCAGCGTCCTCTGGAAGCAGCGCGGCGACAAGATACTCTGCTCGATCACGGAAGTAATCGACGACGCTAGCGATACGCTTGGCGTCGATAGCCTCCAGGGAGTCCAGAATGATGAACGGTACCACCTCATCTACATCATGGACGAGATAGCCAGCGAGCGCGAAGACAAGGCCCGTCACTTCTCGCTCACTCTCTGAGAGGTGTTCGATCGTATCCTCGTATGTAGCTTCATCAGCTGCAGTCCGAATAATGTGGAGGTCAAACAGGGTTCGAGTCACTTTCCGACGTCCTTCACGAACATCTGTCTCACGTCGCTCGATCCAGATTCGCTCAAGATTGTCATACTCGAGGAGATTCAGCACCGTCTCCATATGTTCGTTGAACGACTCAACTGCATCCTTCTCGATACGGTCGACTCGGGTCCGGAGTTCGGTTAGCCGATCCGAGAGTTCTTTACGATCTTGCTTGAGAGATTCCCGCTCTTTGATCACTGCTTCACGTTCTTCGATATCTGCGTCAATATCTTCGATTTCTTGTTTAAGCCTCTCAATACGGAGTTCGATACCGTTCACTTCGCGATGTAACTCGAGTACCTCATCGTGATCTTCTATTTCGATCGACTCGGCCTCGGCTTCGAACTCCTCGACGTTTGATTCTTTCTGTTCTACCGCAGCTTTGAGATTATCAATTCGGTCCCGTGTGGATTCAATTTCTGATTCAACCTCCGACAGCCGCCGCTCAGAACGCTCTCGTTCAAGCTTTTCCTGCTTCAACTCAGACTGACGATCGTTTAATTTGGTTATCTTTGTTCGAATCTCGTTTCGCTCATCGAGTTTCGCCGACCTGATATCACGAAGCTGATCCAGCGTGGTCTCAATCTGTTCGGTATCAACTTCAGACCCACATGTCCAACAAACGGTTTCGTCGCCGGCTGTTAGTGCTGCTGTAGGATCACTTGATGTTGTGTCATTGGTTAGAGCATCGTCAATGCCCAGACTTTTGCCGTCGAGCGTCTTTTCATTAAAACTAATGACGCTTCCAAGCTGGTTGATAGTGTCGCCTAAAGAGCGCTTACGTTGGCGTAGCTCATCGAGACGTCCCGTAATTTGATCGAGATTCTCCTCAGGTTCACCTGATTTGGCACATGTTTCTCTGAGGTCTTCGCGCTCGTTTTCGAGTTCTGATAGCGACGAGCGTTCAGTTTCGAGATCAAAGTTGAGGTCTTCCAACACAGATCGTGCGTCGCGAACCCGTTGGAACGCATCCTCAAGTTCCTGCTTTCGACTATGACTTTCTTCGACACCAACATCAAGTTCATCGAGTTGCTTTCGGACGGATTGCAATTCCTCACGTGCCGTTTCGAGTTCTTCTTGCTTCTCTCGACAGTCAGCTTCCAGTCCAGGGAGTTCTCGTTCGAGTTCGTCAAGCTGCTTGATTTCTGTCTCCAGGTCGTCACGCTTCTGTCTGCACGCTTTTATCTCTGCCTCGATACCGTCTGTGTCGATTGGTTGCATAATAATCTCTTGAAGACTGTCACCTCGAGCGACAGCTTGGCGTGCTGCATTACTCTCAAGTAAAAACGCAAACAGGTCCGCCAGTTCTGGGTCGTCAAGATACGGATTTCCATCAAATACGACTGTCCCATTTCGGCGAGTGAGCGTTCGAGTGTAAGTCTCATCACCAAGTTCAACAGTGACAGATCCCTCATCAGCGTCACCCTTCAGTGAACTTCGCTTGCTTCCGAGTCCGGTCATTAATGCTTGCAAAAAAGAGGTACGGTTCGTCGCATTGCGCCCTGCCAAGATAGAGACACCTGGCTGAATAGCAATCTCAGCTTCGTCAATTCCACCGATGTTTTGAACATTGACACGAGCAATAGATTCTGAAAGTTGATTTTTCGCCATAGATAGTATATGGCCCATTATCAATTTAAGTCTGTCCTATATACTGCTCTGTTGAATAGATGCTGAGCCACGGTTACAGAGGTTCACACAGTGGTTCTATGTTGATGATGGCGAACATCAGGACAATTTCACGGAACTGCCGATACCAGCCCAGCGCTCGCACGGCATGAGTGGTCAGCGTAACTTTTGAATATCGGTGAGGAACTTTTTGATCCAACCATTCGCAAATCCAAGACGTTGAGAGAGATCTAAGAATGTGTCAGTGACAAACTGTTTGAAATGCTCTTGAT
>NZ_JAQFWV010000091.1:0-12019 GCF_056175805.1 Halohasta sp. A2
CGGCGAAGACGAGTACCGAACGCTTCTTGATGGGCTGTTCAATCAACTGACGGAAAAGCTGAGTTTTGCCTCATCTTGGATTGATAATCACCTCGGTGGATTCCTCAATAAGATTCGCTAATTACTATGAGTTCTGGCGACACCCTCAACGAGCGGAGTCGTCAGACTGAGCGAAGTAGGGTGGGGTCGTTGACCATCGGTATCGACACCGGCGTTCAGCGACACTGGGCTACAAATCCTTAATGAATACTAGTGTCCTTTGCAGGATGCCCAAGAAACCATGCAGAACCATTAACAATAGGGCCAGCTTCAATTAGATTGATGCGACCGAATAAAACGACCGACTTGTTTGCGGACCACCAGTACCCTGCGACAACGAGCGAACTCATCGCCGCTTTCGGCGAAAACAAACTAACGCTGCCGAACGGAACCGAAACGATCGGCGAGGCCCTCGGCCTGTTGGGCGAAGAAACGTTCGAGACCCCCGAGGCTGTCACCCAAACGGTGCTCACGGGAGTTAGTCACAAGGCGATCGGTCGGCGCTTTTACAGCGACCGCGACCAGCTTACCCCTGGCGAGCACGGCCCCGAGCAGGTCTCGTTCTGAGACCTGCTCACCGCGCCGCGACTTCGAACTGAGTCCGACGGTTCGTTGAGAAGCATCACCGGATTACCGACCATACGGAGCGGACGCTATTTTATCACAGAAAATTCTTGGACCAACCTATCAAACCAGGTGGGACTTGGATCACTCTGTGATACCCACGTAACCAGCGATATAGATACTCAGCAGCTGTACTGACACATCTGACGGCCACAACTCGAAGCCTTGTCCGTACGAGATGCACGTTCGCGGTATCACACCGAGACAACTTAACCAACAAAATCTGACGCATCCATGTAGTCTGTTGGTTAACAATGTTCCAGTGAGTCGCTGTTCGATGTGAACACAACAAAAACAGCGCTCACTGGTCGACCATACCCTCTTATTGATCTGCTACAGAGCAGCAGTGGTTACTCAACTGTCGCCAAGACCCCGATGTCATCCTTTGAATGGTGTTCACACTGCGTGTGGGTTCCGTGTTCAGTCCAGAATTGTTTCATTTAGTGCTGACTTGACGCCTCTGGTTGCTTGGATTTTATCGGACGGGACCCCCGTAGTGAAGTTACTCAGCAGAGCATTCCTCAACACGATCCGCTACCGAGCTGGCTTTCTCGCCGTCGACATGGACGATTAACGTGGGATGACCAGACGGACAGGAATCGATGACGAGTGGGACCGTCTTGACATTGGTTGGTTGTCTGTGAGTGGAGAGGCTTCGTCGATAGTCCCCTCAGTCACCACCGCGACCCTTGCCTTCGTTCTAGCATACTGTTTAAAATACGCTGTTGAATAGCGATCTAATTAGCCGATATCACTAGTTTAGAAGGATGGAACCGAGGAATTCGACTCTGACGTATGGAAATCGATATCCTCGACATCGTTGAACAGTGTCTTGGGATAGCTAAACAAGCGTTGGGAAACATGCGGGCGACCCGCCAGTGGCGGGTTCGCCCGCTAGATTCACGTTGTTTTGCACTGTATTCGTCTTGAACAGGGCCATAGCTGCCGTGAAACACCGAATCGACTGATATACATGGTCGAGATTCGAGACGTGCTTGGCTTAGATCAAGCCCATCTCCCGAACTCCAACACAATCTACAAGTCGTTTGACCGACTGAAAATGTGGGTTCCCAGAAAACCGTGGTCCCCACGCCCGAGCAATCTTCAAAGAAATGAATCGATGGGATAACGCTATCGCGTCCGAACAACGACCGGAACGTCGTCATCGGGTTGGGTGGTCATTTTAGGATTTACCCTTAATTCGGATTGTGGTTCAAGTCGGTACTGTTGGCCGATAATCGCTAACACGAGTTTGGTTTCGAGGAGTGCAAAACGCCGTCCAAGACAGATTCGTGGGCCTGCACCGAACGGAATATACGAATAGCCCATCTCTGTTGGTGTTGTTTCATTCCAGCGCTCTGGGCGAAATTGGTCTGGGTCATCCCAGAACCGACTGTCACGAGCGAGCTCTCTTACAGAGAGGTGTACTTCAGTTTCTTTGGAAAGCTCATACTCCCCAAGCGTAACGTTTTGTGTTGTTGTACGAGGGATCGCGTGGATGGGTGGATACAACCGGATCGCTTCGTTGATAACGTTTTCAACAACGGTCAACTCGCCAGCATCCATGAACGTCGGGTCTTCAGACCCAAGCACAGAGTCAATTTCGTCATAAAACCGCCTACGAACTTCCGAGTGAGTCCCTAGTAAATGTAGTGCGTAGGTGAGCGTGAGGGCAGTCGTGTCGTGACCAGCGAAGATAAACGTCTGTATCTGTGAGAGGATTTCATCTTCAGAAAGCCCATGGTCAGCACTCGAATCCACCAATGCCGCTAACAGATTATCAGATGATCCTGCCCCGGAATCCGTTTGTTTGAGTAAGGACCGACCCTCTGTTTGCAGTTGTTCAACAGCTTTGTCAAACCGGTACCGTGCAAGTGTTGGAACCCATTCAGGGAGCGCCCATGATGTTGGCGTAAATCTCTTATTTAGATCATTTGCTGCCTTTCGGAGTGGTTTGTTACCTCCAATATCTAGTTGCGTGTCAAACAGCGTTGTGAAGATGTTTTCAAGCGCAAGCGATTTCATTTCATCACATAGGGGCAGGGTTTCACCGTTTTCCCACCGATCAACACGGCGGTGTGTTTCGCCAACCATTATATCGAAATACGATTTGATTCGTTCCGGGTAGAAGAACTCATCGAGGGCCCCTCTCGTTCGTTTCCAAAGCTCACCCTCTGCTGCGACCAAGCCGCTACCAAACGCCGTTGTGAAGTCGGGTGTCTTTCCGAACGCGTCTTTATCAGAGACCAACACGGACTCAGCATATTCAGGGTGCGCTACAATGCAGATATCATCTTTAATTGTTTTGAGTCGAGCAATATCACCGACTTCTTTGACGAGTGTATGATTAAATTCAAACGGATCCTTTGCCCACCCGATAGTATTGCCTACGACAGGATAGCCTCTCAACGAGGGGATTTGTTTTGTACTCATAGTAGAACACACAAACGATTTGGAATCTGTTGATTAGGGGGTGTGATGAGTGACCTCCTCCTCGCCGTAAACGGCGAGGCTTCCCACGGCTCCGCACCGCTGAGTTGGGATATTTGCTGGTTTACGACCTGTCGGCATGACGGACCGATGGCGGGGTCACACCGCCGTTACTCCTATCCCGGCATGGGACTCGGAGTTATCTTGCTACCCGAGACACCACAGCGGTTCGAGATGGGTGTCTCAAACGTTCTGATTCTCGGAGTCCCGATATTGTGCATTTAGGTGGCGGTGTGACCGCCTCGGTGTGCGTCATACTACGACACGATGGTTCTTAAATATCCGTATTACTGCCGAACAGTAATTGTATCAACGTTGTCGGATTCACGCCCGCCGTTTACGGCGGAAGTGGATCCGACAATTCATGTTCTCACATCTATGACTTGTAGAGACGGCGTCCCTGTTTGATGTGCAAGCTCTGTGCAAACGCCGAAATTGTTATCGTTCTGTGTGCAGAACTTGCACATAGAATGAGTGCAAGTGATGATCCCCGACGAGTCCATTTCCAGTCACCGGAATATCTCGTTGAGCGGCTTGATGCGATCGCTGACCTCTTCGACAAGGATCGCACGGATGTTCTTGTCGAGGCAATGCGGGAGTATATACAGGATACTGCCGACAACGAGACGTTCCAAGAGTTGGTCGCGACGAAGTATTACGATGACCAACTTGATTTCGAGACCACAAAACAGCTCGTCGGCGCTGAGACCGCCCAACGGCTCCGGCTTCTCAAATCTGATCTATCCGATGAACCGCTCGATATTGCTGCTCCGGATGACGTCGACATCTATGATGGAGATGCCACGACAGTCGCGACCGACGATGTCGACGACCAATGAGCAGGTCACGCCTACGGACGGTCGTTGCCGACACAAGTGCACTGGTGAGTCTCGCCGTTCCGCGTGCGGACGAGGAGTACGATACCAGTACCGAACCAGATCCGCTTCAGTATCTGCTTACTGCCTGTGAGGTCTCTGTCCCGCCCGAAGTTGTCTCGGAACTCCGTGACATCACACAGTACCAGGATATCCACAGTGCTGCAGCTACCAACGTTCTCGCGGCTCAAGACTACTACACAATCGAAGATCCGTATGCACGGTCGGATACCGCCGAGGCGAGACCAACATTCGGACTTGACGACGGCGAAACGGATGGAATCGTTCTTGCAAACGCACTCGATGTCGACGGGTTTCTCACGGACGAATTCGGTGGGACCAATTTCGCACTTATCCATGCTGTCCTCAAGGGACCACGGATTGTGCCGACACCACGTTTGATCTGTGATTACGCACGGAACGGACATATGACTCACCAGGAGGCACGGTCACTGATTACGAATATCAGTCCGTATCGGAGCTGGGATAACAGCCCCTACGTCAGTCAGGTGCTGTCTCTATTGGATTGATTATTCTTCCAACTAGAACGTTCAAACAACAAATAACGTATTTAATAGCTGAGAGATATTCATCATATACTACTAGAATGGCAGTCCTGGATGACCTCTCTGGCTTTGAATTTGAAGACGTAATCGAGGACATATTCCGGAACCTCGGCTACGAGAACGTCCGCCAAGCCACGCGGACAGCCGACGAAGGCCGAGACGTCCTCATGGAAGAAGTCGTCGACGGGACCCGTCGAGCAGTCGTCGTCGAGTGCAAACACACCGACACCGTTGGTCGACCGGTCGTCCAGAAACTCCATTCAGCCATCGCCACGTTCGATTTTGACGGCCCAAAGCGCGGGATGGTCGTCACTACCGGCCGATTCACAGCACCCGCCCAAGAGTACGCCGACAGGCTACGGAAAAATGACGACCCGTATCCGATCGAACTACTCGGTGGGCAAGGCCTCCGAGAAATCGCCGACGATATCGGCCTCAATCTCTACAATGGCCGCATCGAGATCCTCTGCAACGACACTCTCCGCCCCTACGACGCCGCCACATCGGTCGCTGCGCCATTCGAAGAAGCGTTCCGTGGCATCGACAACATCGACCAAGCCGAGCTCTCTGACCCTCACTCACGAGTTCGGTTCCTCCCAACAGTCACAATCACTGCGGATACGAACGCTGTTTTCGAGACATCTGTCGGTGTTGTCCACCGAATCAACGACCGCACACAGTTCGTTGTCGATGCCGGACGTGGCCACCCCCGCGTAGTCGACGACGCAGTTGCGACGTTAGTCATTGAGAATCTCTATGCAACGGTTGAGCTGGATGATGATCGATTCCGAGACGTATTCGACGAAGTTGATGAACAGCGATTTGGTCAGACCCAAACGGAGTACAAAGACTGGGCCGTCGATCACCTCCAGGACTACCACACGACAACAGTGACCTACACCGGCGGTAACAACGTCACATACAACAAGACCTGCGAACCGAACCTGTCCGACATCTCGGTCCAATCCATCGATCCGGTCTACCTTCCCGAAGTGCGCCATAGGACCGATCTTGGTGAGTACTCCTATCCCTACGAGTACTACGCGGCTGGCCCCTCCCGAGTTACGATTGAGGACGGGATTCACCAGTGCGTTCACTGTGAAACCAGCGGCGTCGAGGAGGCTTACACCTACTGTGCCAACTGTGGAGCGATCGCCTGTCGGAGTCATATCAAAACCGAGCGGCTGGAAGGCAAACCAGTATGTACCGGCTGTGCGGTCAGCGAACGGTTCGCGCTGAAAACGAAGTACTTCTACAATGAAGAGAATCTCGAATCCTTCCGTACCGAGTACGCTGAGATGCCGTTTCACGAGAAGGCCATGGAAAACAAGCTGCTGGCTGGGGGGAGCGTGGCCGCGACACTCTTGATGATCGTCAGTCTGCTCATCATCGGCGGCATCGTTTAGGGCGGTTTCTCTGGAGCCTCACTCGACGCGACTGCTGTCGACAAACCGAATGGGTATGTGTAATAGTAAAATTGAGATTAGTAAAACTCAAATTTAGATAATCGTCGCTATTATAATGGACTCTCACTAAGTGATCGTATGCCAACGTCCCCATTCATCAACCGCCATGATGAACTCGACCTCTTGCAGTCGCGTTTCGAGAGCGAGACTGCTGAGTTACTCGTCATCTATGGTCGACGGCGTCTCGGAAAGAGTGCACTCGTCCGTGAAGCAATCCAGGATCGGGATGATGCTGTCTACTGGCAGGCAACCGAGGAAACACCAGCTGCCCAACTCACTAACTTCGTCGACACGGCTGGCGATACGTTCCCCTTACTGGAGGATATCCAGCGAGACTGGGAAGCCCTCCTCCGAGCACTGGGTCGTGAGAATGGGATTGTTGTCCTCGATGAGTTCCCATACTTGATCGAGTCGGATGACGCACTCCCCTCGAAAGTGCAGCGTGTCTGGGATCTACATCTCCAGGACACGGAGATGACACTCGTTCTTGTAGGCTCTTCGATCAGCATTATGGAAGAGAAGGTCCTCGGTGGCGGTAGTCCGTTGTACGGTCGCCGGACTGCAACTATCGACTTACCCCCACTTTCGTTGGCTGATGCACGTGAACTCTATCCAGCCGAGAACGCCGACGAAGCGATCCAGTCATGGGGTGTCTTCGGTGGGACTCCCTACTACCTTCAGGCACTGTCTCCCGAGTCGACGCTTGCTGCAAATATCCAATCGCTCATCCTTTCCGAACACGGTATTCTTCACAACGAACCGGAGTTCCTCCTCCGTACGGAGTTTGGGATCCAGGAGCCACAGACCTATTATACGATTTTACGAGCTATCGCGACCCGAAAACGTGCTGCCAATGAGATTGCTAACTTCGCCGG
Organism: Halohasta sp. A2; assembly: GCF_056175805.1. Lineage (NCBI taxonomy): Archaea > Methanobacteriati > Methanobacteriota > Halobacteria > Halobacteriales > Haloferacaceae > Halohasta > Halohasta sp. A2. The sequence goes on from NZ_JAQFWV010000091.1 coordinate 6,936, forward strand.
GGTAGAGTCTAACGCCCTCGGAGCGTATCTCTCGAAACTCCGTCGACTGAGGCTGATCGAGCGTGATATTCCCGTGACAGCGAATCCACATGCTACTCGAAAGAGTCGATACCGACTGACAGAACCACTGTTTCGATTTTGGTTCCGCTACGTCTACGGCCAAACAGGTACGATCGCACAACTCGGTGATGACGCCTACGAGCAACTTATCGAACCGTCCTTCACAGACTACATGGGTCCGATGTTTGAGTTGGTCTGCCAGAATGCGCTTGTTTCACTAATCCCGAAGACGTACCGACGAATCGGATACTGGTGGCATCGACATCACGAACTGGATGTCGTCGGGCTCGCAAGTGACGGAACGATCGTCGCCGGTGAGTGTAAATACACGACACGAGAGATGCACGAGGGTGATCTTGCAGATCTCGAACGGAGTGCGTCCCAAGTAGAATGGACGCCTCCGAACGGAGCAGAGATAACTCATCACTACTGTTGCTTCTGCCGCTCAGGGTTTTCAGATGGGTTGCAGGATGCCGCTGACAAACGAGACGATGTCTCATTGTTCACTCCCAGTGATCTTGTTTCTACGTGAAAGTCTCGTTTGTATGGCCGAGCTGAGTAATTTTGACACCTATTCTTTGACCAATGTGGTAGTTGGCTGGTCGCCTGCCTGGTGGACAACGAGATCAAGAATCCGAATCTGAAGTTCGCCGTTGACCCAGGGGCGAAACAGGACCAGCGAGACGTTAACTCATTTGAGGAAGCCAAATGTCTTAGTACATCCGATACATAGTGATACATATGCCAATCAGCGCAGACCGATTCGAGGAGATCGACGACGACAGTGGTCCGACTCCGGGAACAAATGCACACAAGATTCTCTCGTTTCTTGAATCCAATCCGGACCAGGCATTCTCTCAAAGCGAGCTCGCAGACGCAACTGGCGTCACAAGAGGATCTCTGGGGCCGACGCTCGTCCGTCTGCGCGAAGCTGGGCGTGTCGACCACAGAGGCAATTACTGGCGTGTGAGTGACCATGTTCAGAGTGTGGACGCTGCGACGGGCCATGCTGCCGAGGTCGCGGCGAGCCACGAAGATGAACCAATGGCGTACGACGAATGGCAAGACCATGCTGTTGACCCTCGCAAAGACCGTGAGTGATCGGTTCCAGAAAGGCGATGTATTCTGGGCACCCGATCCGTTCAGAGAGGGTTCTAATCCGAGGCTCTGGCTAGTACTCAGTGCAAAACACCTCCCGTTTCCCGGCGAAGAGTACCTCTGTGCTGCGCTCACAACGAGTGATCTCCCAACGAATCACGAGGTTGGAGATGACTGGGTGACTGGCCGTAACCCCGACAAAACATCGTACTGTTCGCCGTGGGTCATCGGGACGATCAAACACCGAGCAGTTGCGAATCCTCAAGGGCAAATATCGAAGGCGTTCACCGACCGAATGGTCGACCGGTGTGAGGAATTCCTTCGCGAGAAGTAGCCATCTTCGTCGGCAGTGTCCTCCACCATGACCACGTTGGGCGCACCGATCAAGAGATCGAGGACCACCAGAAATAACTCATTTCCGGACGCACACGGTTCTATGAAACCCACAAACGAGAGCGGCACGTTCGAACTTGACGGAGAAAGGACAGTGAACCGGCTGGGGTTCGGCGCGATGCGCCTCTGTGGCGAGGATATCATCGGGTCCCCCGAGGACGAACAGGCTGCCAAAGCGGTCGTCCAGGAGGCCGTCGACCTCGGTGTCGACTTCATCGACACTGCAGACTCCTATGGGCCGGGCGTCAGCGAACGCCTGCTTCGCGAGGCAATCGATGCGAGCGACGTGACCATCGCCACAAAGGCTGGGTTGCTCCGAAACAGTGACGGCGAGTGGCTCAGCCACGCTGATCCCGACTATATCCGCAATCAGGTGCTTGTCAGCCGTGACCGCCTCGGCGTGGACTCAATTGATCTTTACCAACTGCACAGCCCCGATCCGGACACGCCGTTTGAGGACAGTGTCACAGCGTTCGCCGAACTCAAAGATCAAGGGTTCATCGATCACGTTGGTCTTTCGAACGTCAGCGTCGACCAGCTCGACGAGGCCAGGGATCACGTCGAGATCGCGACAGTCCAGAACCAATACAATGTATTGAACCGTGACCACGAGGATGTCCTCGAAGCCTGTAAGGAGTACGGGATCGGTTTCATTCCTTACTTCCCGATCGCTGCTGGGTCAATCTCCGATATCGAAGCTATTCAGGATGTTGCCGATGCACACGAAGCTACCGTCTATCAGATTGCCCTTGCGTGGTTGCTCGAACACTCAGATGTGATGCTGCCAATCCCAGGCACTGGAAGCGTAGAACACCTCGAAGAGAACATTGCTGCCTCCTCAATTTCGCTCTCGAACGACGAGTACAGCCGGTTGGCAGCGATCGCGTCGACCAGCCGGTAGATCGTTGCGTGCGGCTGTGTGAGCCCGTATTATCTCATCTTAACTAATTCTAAGCGGTAAATGGGTCCATGAGCGGGTATGACGACAAAGATCGTCAGCGTCAAGAACGTGATCCCTAACGCCAGCGTCTTATTCACTAATATATGGACGACAACGAGAAGGATGTCGAAGGCTACAATATGTGGTACACGGTCGAAGACGTCCCGTTTCAGTTGCGCGTAGAGATTTGTGTTTGGATTACCACCTGGGTGCGGAACCGACATCCGTTAGCTGCTGGCCTCAGCAGGTCCAGATACCGGAGCAAGGAAATCCCACTCCCGGATTGCAAACCCGACAATTTTGACTCGGCCCTGGAGATGCTCCCACTCACGAGCAATTTCACGACGCTGATCTTCTTCGTCAACGTCAAGCGTTTGGTCTGCGAGCGTCCCGCGAAGCTGGTTCGGTGTCTCGACTTCGAAGTCATCCTCCCAACCACGAATTTGTGCCTTCATCTCGGCGAGACGGTCCGTGAGCTCTTCGACGGTGTGCTCGCTATCCCGTAGTCGCATTGCCTCCTGCATCGCTTGGCGACGGTAATCAGGGTAGTATGTGGTGTGGGTGCCACTTTCATCACGGTGAAGGATTCCGTCGTTGGTGAGCCGTCTCGAACGTCATAGTACGTGAGGTCGTGGAGTTTTTGCTTGCTGGTAATTTTCCAGTCTGGTTCCCACGCTACGTCTACGACGTGGTTGGCGGCGTCAAGGAAGTGATCAGTTGTCTGGTGGAGGAGGTCAGCGGCACTCTCGTCCACATTGAGCTTGATGGGGACAGTTCGGGTGCCTGAGTCTTCCACCATCTGTACTTCATATGTAGCACTGCGTATTTAGATTGGTTTGGATTGGCGTGGGGGAGTCAGCCTGCTATCGAACGCGCTGTGTGTCCGGTTTGTCGACTTCCTCCCGCGCCTGAAGTCGCGGGTTTCCGCCTTGCAGTCATTATGAGGTTTCTGAGCGCAGTCACAGATGAACCTCCCTCTCAGGAAGAAATGTAATTGATCGATTGATTCGCCACGTCCTCAATGCGTTCATCGACGAGTGAGGTCATATGAAATTCGACTTCTGCAGCACTGTTGAGGGTTGCGAGCGACCATGGAAGGATGTGACTTCGTTTCCCGAGTGGATCGCCCTCGTAGTCGGTATCTCGAAGTGTGAGTGATTCCTCGTGGTAGGTCTTTGTGGAAATCAAGACTGTGATGAGCTGTAAGCCGTGGTTAGGGAACCGAGGTGTCCCCAGCACGAGCATCGGACGACCTTTATCAGAGAGCGGGTCGGTCCCCCAGACGATATCGCCGCGTTCCAGTTCCTCGAACGCGGTCACTGCACGGGCTCCATATCGTCAGTCTGTAGCTCCTCAAGACGTTCCTCGCCGTACTGTTCATCTGCCATCTCGTGGTGCTGGTGCAGTCGGTAGGCGGCTCGGAGTCGCTCCTCGTTGTCAGTGATCGCCCAGTATGGGCGCTTGTGTCGCACAAGACCTCGTTCTTTCAGTCGTGAGAGGATGGAACTGACAGCGTCTGTATCCAGTTCAAGATGCTCGGCGATCACCGCCGCCTTCCATGCACGGTCGTCGTTCTCATCGAGGAACAACACGATCCGCTCAGTGTCGTTCCGCTCCCCGAATTCATCTTCATCGGCGTTCTCGAACTCGTCGATATTGATCGTACCGCTGGACATAGGTCAGTGTTGGTATTGTTTGAACATAGCTATTTGGACTGTTTGGTTGTTTGTTAGTGGATTTGGATCACACTCTTAGGGGAGTTCTCGCTCTTATGTAGAAACGTGGAATCCCTCTATAGCAAGGCAGTCGACGAGGAATTCGAACGATGCGCCGACGAGGTTTACTGATCGAACGATACCAAAGCTGTGAGCGGCCTGCTCCAAGCCGTGCTTGGACAGGCCGCGGAACTTCTGCAGCCACGGCTTGACAAGCGAAAATAAGCACTCTACTTGATTGATATGGGTTCCTTCTGACGAGACGTACGTCTCGTCGTGAATCACGATTTTGTGGTCGTGATCCATCCGACGATAGGCCTGGAGACCGTCTGTCCAGACCTCTCCCAGCGGCTGGGAGAGGTCGGCAGTTTCCTCCATTACAGGCTCTGAATCGGTGTCATAGTCGATACCAAGTTTCCCACGTATCACACGGTGCGAGTCGCGGCAGGCCGCGACGAGCGTCAGTTGATCACCGTGACGACCTTTCCAGCGTGATCGTCCTGTCCGGGACGATTCGCCGCGGTGGCGGCTGTCACGCGGCGGATCTTGACCTTTGAACCCTGAACAGACCTTTCCTGACTCGTCGATCTGCGTTGGTCCAGAGATCGCGTGCTGGAACTGACTCCAGACGAGGGGGAAGCCCCGGTGAACCGCGGCTTCCACCTCTCGAATCGCATAGAAGACCGTCTTGTACGCTCGATCCAGTATGACTTCGATATCCGAGATATTCAGCAAGGTATCTGCATAGAGCATGCCTCGTTGCGCCGCTAATTAATCGCACTCTCGGTGCTTTCTCCGTCCAGTTTCCGTGAAAGTTGTATGCAATTGGACGCCTTCTGTCGATATGAAGTCGAAGCGGTCAACAATACGACAGTGTA